>JADFGH010000112.1 GCA_022567775.1 Pseudomonadota bacterium
ATAAACCTTTGGGCCAGCCCGACATTGATGAATTTTCTTTCCCTGATAAATCTGGGGCGCCTCCCGGTGCTTGCCGTACTGTGGACCTCGGCCGCCGTTGCGGACGATTTTCAAAAAGGCCTCGAGGCGTTCAACAACGAGGACTATGCGACGGCGCTCGCGGAGTGGATGCCACTGGCGGAGGACGGCGACCGCAATGCCATGTACAACATCGGTCTCCTCTACGACGAGGGCCTGGGTGTGGAAGCAGACAAGGCAAGGGCACTGCAATGGTATCTCCCGCCGGCGGAGGACGGCGACGTCGCCGCCCAATTCAATGTGGCGACGATCTACGATTTTGGCCAGGGCGTTCCGGAGGACAATGAGAAAGCCCTCTACTGGTACACGGCGGCCGCAATGCAGGCGGATGAGGAGGCTCAGTTCAACTTAGGCGTCATGTATGCAAATGGCGAGGGCGTCGAGATCGACCATCGCGAATCGTTGAAGTGGTACCAGTTAAGCGCGGACCAGGGCCACGCGCCGGCGCAATACAACCTGGCTCACATGTATGATGTTGGTGCCGTGATTCCCGAGGATAATCACGAGGCGATGAAGTGGTATCTCGAGGCTGCGGAGCAGGGCGATGCCGATGCCCAGTACGCCATCGCGTTGATGCACGATACCGGTGACGGATTCATTGAGAACGACGTGCTCGCGATCCAGTGGTACGAGCTTGCCGCCGAACAGGGCCTCCTGAACGCACAGTTCAATCTCGCGATCATGTATGACCTCGGCGAGGGCGTGCCTGAAGACAATGCGCGGGCTATCAAATGGTATGAAGCGGCGGGTGAACAGGGACACCAGAACGCACAATTGAACCTGGGGCTCATGTACGAACATGGTGAAGGAACGGAAGTTGATCCTGGCCTGGCAATGAAATGGTATCGACGAGCTGCGGATCAGGGCCTCACGGCTGCGCAATATGCTGTCGCATTGATGTATGACGAAGGGATCGGCGTCGAAGAAGACGATGTTGCTGCGATCGCCTGGTATACGAGTGCTGCCGAACAGGGCGACGCTGATGCACAGAATAATCTTGGCGCCATGTACGACGCTGGCGAGGGCATTTCAGAAAATAAGGCCGAGGCCGTCAAGTGGTATTCACTGTCCGCTGACCAGGGTAATTCGATCGCACAAAACAACCTTGGTGCAATGTATTTCGCTGGCGAGGGCATCGAGGAAAACAAGATCGAAGCCTATAAATGGTTTTTTATTTCCGGTGAGCTTGGTAACGATGATGGCAGGGAAAACAGCCAGTATGCCGGCAAGTCCATGCGGCTCGGCGAAATTATGAAGGCAAAAAAGCTCGGCCGGGAATGGCTGGAGGAATTCGAAAATGGCAGTGCAGTTGAATAAGATCATTTTGGCCCCAGTAACCAGCAAATGAACGGCATAATTCTGCGTACACTGATCATCATGCTGGGTCTTTTCCTGGCATCCTCCATTATCCCGGGCGTGCAGATTACCGGCACCGGCAGCTTCATTCTTGCCGCTGTACTACTCGGGCTGGTCAACGCATTTGTTCGACCGATTGCATTCTTGCTCACGCTTCCCCTGACATTCGCAACGCTGGGCCTGTTCCTGTTCGTGCTGAATGCCGCGATGTTTGGACTGGTCGCCGCGTTGCTTGACGGTTTTGTAGTCGCAGGTTTCTGGTCGGCAATTTTTGGTGCGATCATCGTTAGTCTTACGGGAACCATCGCATCGTGGTACATCGGGCCGAGCGGCCGCTACGAAGTCTTCGTCGTCCGACGAGATTTCTGAATGCCGGCGAAGCCGCAGGAGCCCGGCCTGCCGGGCGATATGCTTTCATCGGGAGCGGTTGATTGATGCTTCACAAACATTGAAGGGCATGATCGAAATTATGCCTTCCAATGTTTGTCGCTGTGTGGGCCGAGCTCCTACGAGTCATTTCCACAATTTTACTCGTAGAGGCCCGCCTGTAGGAGCTCGCCCCAGCGAGCGAATCACTATTGCCAACAAGTCAGGCCGCGTCTTTCGCGAACAGCGATGCCAGGATTGGCGCTGCTTCTTCATGCGTTCGCGCAATAGAAGGCCGCGATTTCAGACGTTCCCAGTAAGCCGAGATATTCTTATGTTCTGCGAATGGTGCAACTTGTTCGGCATAGAACAGGCCGGGCGCGGCTGAGCAGTCGGACATCAGGAATTCCTCACCGTTCGCATAGGGCTGCTGTCCTAATTCGCTCTCCATGAAGCTGTACATCGTGGCGATATGGAATTTGGCTTTTTCAATGCGCTCAGGATCCTGTTCGCTCTCCGGTTTCATTCCCTGGAACAACAAGGTAACAACTGCCTCGTTCAGATAGAGATCAAACACGCGGTCCTTGAAACGAATCCTGCGCCTGAAGTCTGCGTCACCTTTGATCAGTGTTGGTTCCGCCATCGGGTCGATGTATTCAACGATGATGCTTGATTCGGGAATGAGGTGGCCGTCTTCAAGCTGTAAGCAGGGGATTTTGCCCAGCGGATATACTTCGCGGTATTGCGCGCGGGCGTCTGCATCCATGAGGTTTACGATTTCAGAGTCGAAGTCGAGTCCTTTCTCGTACAAGGCGATAAGTACTTTCTGCGAGTAGGTTGAGATCGGGTTGTAATAGAGTTTCATTGTTATTGGTCCTCGTGCGGGCCATCAGTTGATGGTCAAAGCGCTTCTGACAAACGGGACAGGCAGCCCTCCCAGCCCTCGTTGTGCCGATCGCGCATATCGGTTTCGGGAAATCCTTCGTGCGTTAATGTGAGCTCGGTTTCCGCGTCACTGATGGCGCGAAAGTCGATGGTGACCCGGGTGATTATTTCGGAATCCGCCCATTTCCAGCTGAAAACCAGTTTCTCATTCGGCACGACTTTCTCGTAGACGCCGCTTGGCGAGTACGTTTCGCCGTCCTGGTTCTGCATTACGATGCGATAGCTGCCGCCATCGCGTGCATCGACCTCCGCCACGGGAATGGTCATGTCCTTGCCGGGACAGAACCATTTCTTCATGAGTTCTGCCGTAGTCCACATGGCGAATACGCGCTCGCACGAGGCGGGAAAGGTTCGCTTTAAAACCAGGGTAGTGCCTGCGTTCATTGCTTGCTCCTGACTTTGATTTCTTCTTTCTGCAACAGGTCTGACAGTGCCTCGAAGCGCGACTCCCAGAACCTGCGATGGAAATTCAGCCAATCCTCCGCTGTTTTCAAGCCGCTGGTGGTCAGTGTGCATCGATGCTGCCGGCCGCTAATCGTTCTTTCGATCAGCCCCGCGTTCTCGAGAATCTTCATGTGCTTGCTGATCGCCGGCTTGCTGATCTCAAAGGGCGCGGCAAGTTCGCCGATGGTCGTCGAGCCCTGCGCAAGCCGCGCCAGGATGCCGCGACGGGTGCCATCGGAGAGTGCGAAAAAGACCTGGTCGAGTTGTTGGCTGGCTGGCGGCATGAGATTAATAGTTAACCGATAGGTTAACTATAGTGAGGTGCGACTTTGATTACAAGCAATATCTGCCTAACATGGGGCACGGGACATGGCAGGGGGCACGATGGCGATTCAGACACGGCAGGTCGAATACAAAGATGGCGATATCCTGCTCGAGGCCTACATGGCATGGGACGATTCGAGCAATGACCACAGGCCCGGTGTCCTGGTCTCTCACGCCTGGGCAGGACGCGGCGAATTCGAGGAAAGCAAGGCCGAACAGCTTGCTGAACTTGGCTACGTCGGATTCGCGCTGGACCTTTATGGCAAAGGGGTCAGAGGAGCCAACCCGAAACAGAACCAGGCGCTCATGCAACCGCTGCTCGACGACAGGGCCATGTTGCAGCGGCGCATGCATCTCGCGCTGGAGAACATCAGGAAGCAAAAGGAAGTGGATGCAGAGCGGATTGCCGCGATGGGATTCTGCTTTGGAGGTTTATGTGTGCTCGACCTCGTGCGGAGCGGGGCGGACATCCTGGGTGCCGCGAGTTTTCATGGACTTTTCAGTCCCCCGGGCAATACAGGCGGCAACAAGATCTCGGCAAAAGTACTGGTAATGCACGGCTGGGATGATCCGATGGCCACGCCAGACCAGGTCTTGTCACTGGCCGACGAACTCACGGCGATGGAAGCTGACTGGCAGATTCACGCTTACGGGAACACGATGCACGCCTTTACCAATCCGGCCGCTGCCGACCCGGAAATGGGAACGGTGTATAACGCAGATGCAGATCGCCGGTCGTGGCAAAGCCTGCAACTTTTCCTGGCCGAAATCTTCCAACATTCCCTGGCCGATCATTGATACAACAACAAGACTCAGCGGCGACGCTGAATGCAAAGGATAATTTCGTGAAAGCAACCTATTATTTGTCAGGCATTGCCATACTTGTTTCGTTTGCCCTCATTGCGTGCGGAGAGCGCGCTGCACCGGACGCCGAGCCAGGCGATGGCAGCACGTCTCAGGAAGCAAGCGGCAATGACGCAGCACAAGCCGCCAGCCGGGAGATTACCGCGGACCTGATGCGGGGCTATGTACGCGAGCTCTCTGACGACAAATACGAAGGTCGTGGGCCCGGCAGTCGCGGTGATGTTGCGGCAAGGAAATACCTGGCCGAAGAACTCGAGACACTCGGCCTTCAACCCGGTGCAGCCGACGGTACCTGGGAGCAGCCTTTTGATCTGATTGGCGTCACGTCGGATCAACCTGACCAGTGGTCGTTTGCCGGACATGACAAATCGCTGACGCTGAAGCAATGGGATGATTTCATCGTCTCGAGTGGCGTGCAAGCTGATCGGGCAGAGGTCGAGAACGCAGAACTGGTGTTCGTCGGCTACGCGATACAGGCGCCGGAATACGAGTGGAACGATTTCAAAGACGTTGATTTGACTGGTAAGGTGCTGTTGATCATGAACAACGATCCGGACTGGGACCCGGACCTGTTCGCAGGCGAGACGCGACTTTGGTACGGGCGCTGGGATTACAAATACCAGAATGCCGCGCGCCAGGGCGCTGCGGGTGCGATCATCATTCACACGCAGCCCTCAGCAGGATATCCCTTCCAGGTGGTGCAAACGTCGTGGACCGGCGAGCAATTCGAACTGCCAGCAGGCGATGAGCCCAGGTTGCAGGTAGCGGCGTGGGTCACCGAGAGTGCCGCGCGTGAACTCGTCGCGATGTCGGGTCACGATCTCGATGCCCTCAGAGAGGCTGCCGACAACCGGGACTTCGAACCGGTACCGCTTGGCATCACAACGTCAATCGGCATGGACGTGTCGATCAACAAAGTGTCATCAGCCAACGTACTCGGCCTGCTGCCCGGCAGTGATCCCGAATTGAAGGATGAAGTGGTCATCTACACTGCGCATCATGATCATCTCGGGATTGGCACGCCGAACGATGCAGGCGATGTGATTTATAACGGCGCCATGGATAACGCGGCCGGCGTAGCGCAGGTGATGGCTATCATCAAAGCGATTAGCTCGCTGCCCGAAGCGCCACGTCGTTCGATACTGGTTGCCCTGGTTGGTGCGGAAGAGCAGGGACTGCTCGGTTCAAAATATTATGCCGAGCATCCCACGTTTCCTGCCGGCAGGATTGCCGCAAACCTGAATTACGATGGTGGCAACATCTGGGGCCTTACGCATGATGTGACGTTTATCGGGCTCGGCAAGTCGAGTATCGACGGGCTGGTCGAAGCCATAGCCGCGGAGCAGGGCAGAGTGGTCAAGCCCGACCAGTTCCCCGATCGTGGCTACTTCTACCGATCAGACCAGTTCAGTTTTGCCAGGATCGGTGTCCCCGCCGCGTTTCTTGATCCTGGCATGGATTTCGTCGACCGTCCGCCGGATTGGGGCAGGCAGCAAATCAACCACTACACGGATGTAAATTATCACCAGCCATCTGACGAATATGATGAAAGCTGGAACTTCGACGGCATGATTACCGATGCGCTACTCGGCTACTGGACCGGGTTGGCAATTGCGAACGCGGACGACATGCCGGCCTGGGTGGAAGGCGATGAGTTTGAAGTGGCGCGCCTGGAGGCACTGGCCGCCGAAGAATAGTGCAACAAATATTCGCGGCTGAAGCCGCTCCCACAATTCTACCAAGCACTGTGGGAGCGGCATTTTGGACATGGATGTCCTAATGTCGCCTAGCACATGGATGTGCGAGAGCGACCGAGCCGCGATATCTGCCTAATGCGGCAGGGGTTCTCCACCCGTGCTCGCACCACCACCTTTGACCGTGTCGTGTCCTTTGCCGACTGTCGGAATGATCATCGGTACTTTTTCCCTGTACCTGGCATAGTCATCGCCAAGGAATTTCACCAGGTCACGTTCTTCATAGCGAATCGCGATGAGGATATACGTCGTCAGGCCGGCGGCGAACAAGAAGTGCCCTGTCGTCATGCTGGGCGTGCCCCACATTGACATGATCCAGCCCACATAGAGTGGATGGCGTACGAACTTGTAAAAGAACGTAACCTTGAACCCTGGATGCGAATGCGCTTTTTGGCGAAGATTAAACCAGACCTGGCGCAGCCCGAATAAATCGAAGTGGTCAATGATGAAGGTCGATAACAGCACGATCAGGATGCCGCCGAGCATTACCGCCCAGAGCAGGTATTGCGCCCAGGCTGCCTCGACTTCCCAAACGACGCCGGTCATCGGCCGCCATTGCCAGTAGAGCAGGATCAGTATTGCACTACTGATCAGCACATAGGTACTGCGCTCGATCGACTTCGGTATGATTTTGGTCCAGCGCTCTTTGAATCCGGTACGGGCCATGACCGTGTGTTGCACGCCGAACAAGGCAAGCAGTGCAAGATTGATCATCAAGGCGGTCGCGGTCGCGGTTTCCACGCCGGAATCGATGCCCTTGGGAACCACCGTGTTGCTTACAAAGCCGATCCAGTACAGAAAGGCTCCAAAGAAGATGGCGTAGCTGACGACGCCATAAAGTAACGCTATTACTCTGCCCATTGAACTGTCCCCCAAAGAAAGTTTTGAGCTTATTTGGCTGTTTTTCTGACGACGCCTATGATGCGTGTCAAAGTGC
>JADFGH010000113.1 GCA_022567775.1 Pseudomonadota bacterium
GATTACATTGTGGTCGGGCGCCCGATACGTGATGCTGAAAGCCCGCGGGCGGCGGCCGAGTCGATGCAGGCGATCATCGCCGCAGAATTCTGACGATATGGCCGCTGCGCTCAAGAATGATTTGCTGCTGCGGGCGCTAACGCGACAGCCGGTGCCGCGTACACCAGTCTGGATTATGCGCCAGGCGGGACGTTATCTGCCGGAATATCGCGAGCTCCGTGCAAAGGCCGGCGACTTCATGAGCCTGTGTTCGAATCCGCAGCTCGCCTGCGAAGTTACGCTGCAACCATTGCGCAGGTATTCGCTGGATGCCGCAATCCTGTTTTCCGACATTCTGACGATTCCGGATGCGATGGGTCTCGGCCTCTATTTTGAAGCCGGGGAAGGGCCGAAGTTCGAGCACCCCGTGCGCACGGCAGCGGGGGTTCACAAGCTTGCAGTACCTGACGTTGCAGAGAAGCTTGCTTACGTTTTCGATGCTGTGACACTGGTGCGGCGAGAGCTTGATGGTGCATTGCCGCTCATTGGTTTTGCCGGGAGCCCGTGGACCGTGGCCACTTACATGGTCGAGGGCGGGTCAAGCCGCGACTTCAGTCGCATAAAAGGCATGGCGAGGCAGGAACCGGCGCTGCTGGACGAGTTGCTGGACGTCGTTGCGAAATCGACCATCGACTATCTCAATGCGCAGATCGACGCGGGCGCGCAGGCCATCATGATTTTCGATACCTGGGGCAGCGCACTGCCGTCTGAACAGTATCGACGCTTTTCATTGCAGCGCATGCAGCAGATTCTCGACGAGTTGCAGCGCGAGAAGGATGGACGGACCGTCCCTGTCATCCTGTTCACCAAGGGGGCAGGCGAGCTGCTGGCCGTCATGGCGGAGACCGGCTGCGATGCACTTGGCGTCGACTGGACCACTGACCTCCGCGAGGCGCGGCGACTGACCGGTGACAAGGTTGCGCTACAGGGAAACCTGAATCCAGCCGTTCTTCGGGAATCGCCCGATGCTATCGAACAGGGCGTTGCGGAGGTGCTCGCAAGCTATGGTGACGGTCCGGGACATGTATTCAACCTGGGGCATGGCATCACGCCGGATGTTGATCCGGACAATGTAGGCGTTCTGGTTGAGGCTGTGCATCGCCTAAGTCCCGCGTACCATTCGGACATTAGCGGCTGAAGCCGCTTCCGGCAATTTTTCTATTGGCACATGTAGGAGCGATTTCAGTCGCGAATGGGTTTATTCGTCGCGCAGTGCGCGCCGCAGAATTTTGCCGACATTGGTCTTCGGCAAATCCTCCCTGAATTCGATTACCTTCGGCACTTTGTAAGCGCTGAGATTTTCCCGGCAGAAGCTCAGTACGTCCTTTTCGGTCACGGACGGATCGCTCCTGACCACGTACAGCTTGACCGCTTCACCGGACTTCTCATCGGGTATGCCGATAGCTGCTGCCTCGAGGATGCCGTCCATCTCGACCACGACGCCCTCGATTTCGTTGGGATAAACATTGAAACCCGAGACCAGAATCATGTCCTTCTTGCGGTCTTCGATGTAAAAGAAGCCGTTTTCGTCCATGCGGCCCACATCCCCGGTGCGAAACCATCCGCCCGGCAACATTACCGTTTCCGTTTCCGCGGGGTTATGCCAGTAGCCCTCCATGACCTGAGGGCCGCGGATGCAGATCTCACCGATCTCGCCAAGTGTCATTTCGTTGCCGTCGTCGTCAACAATCTGCGCTTCGGTCGAGGAAATCGGCACGCCGATCGAGCCAGTAAATTGTTCGAGGTCAAGCGGATTCGAGATTGCGGCCGGCGAGGTTTCAGTCAATCCGTAGGCTTGCACAATGATGTGGCCGGTCACTTCCTGCCACTTTCTGGAAATTGCCTCCTGCACGGCCATGCCACCGCCGATTGTCAGGCGCAGGTTGCTGAAGTCGAGATCCGCAAAACCAGGCGTGTTCAAAAGCCCTGCGAACAAAGTATTCACGCCGGAAACATAAGAGAATTTGTGGCGTGACATTTCCTTGACGAAAGCTGGCAGGTCGCGGGGGTTGGTAATCAGAATATTCTCGCCACCCTGGTACATCACTGACAGGCAATTACTCTGCAGCGAAAAAATGTGGTACAGCGGCAGCGCCGTTATCGCGATGATTCGCTCCAGGCCGGCATAGATATCCGCTTGCCATGCGCGTGACTGATGCACGTTGAATACCATGTTGCGATGGCTCAGCATTGCGCCTTTGGAAACACCCGTCGTGCCGCCCGTGTACTGCAGAAACGCGATATCCGCATAACCAAGCTCGACGTGATCCAGATGGTGTGTGGCGCCACTCCTGAGCGCCGAGCGCAGCCGGACACTGCCAGGCAGCGAAAAGGGCGGGACCGACTTCCTGATTCTTTTCAGCACAAAATTGGTGATGGTGCTCTTCGGCCAGGTAAGTAAATCTCCGATCTGTGTCGTAATGACGTGCTCGATTTTTGTGGCTTCGATTACCTCTTCTAGCGTATCGGCAAAGTTTTCAAGAATGATGATGCACTTTGCTCCGGAGTCTGTGAGCTGATGCTTGAGCTCTCTTGGTGTATACAGCGGATTGACATTAACAGCCACCAGGCCCGCCCGAAAAAGCCCGATCAGTGCGACCGGATACTGCAGTATGTTGGGCAGCATGAGCGCAACGCGTTCACCCCTGACAAGGCCAAGCGACTTTTGCAGGTAGCAGGCGAACTGCATCGACTGCTTGTCGAGATCCCGGAAGGTATGCGTCGTGCCCATATTAGTGTAGGCAGGACGATCCGGAAACTCGTTGAACGAGAACTCGATCATGTCGCGCAGCGACTTGAATTCAGGAGTCGGAATCTCCGCCGGGACATCTTCCGGGTATGACTTCAACCAGATCTTATCCACGCAATATCATTCCCACCGGTTAATTATTTTTGTTGTTTGTCTGACGATCTGTGAGGGCCTGGCGAATGATTGGCCAGGCATTGTTCAGCAAAATCGATTGGGCTTTGGCATTCGGATGAATGCCGTCATCCTGCATCAATTCCTTATCAAGTGCGATGCCCTCCATGAAAAATTCGATCCAGAGAACACCTGACTGGTCTGCCAGTTCCCGGTAAACATTTTCGAACGCGCCGGTATAGCGGGGCCCGTAGTTGGAAGGGATACGGATACCGAGCATTACTACCGCGGCGCCGCTCGCTTTGCTCATTTCGATGATCGTCTGCAGGTTGGTTTTCATTCGATCCGGGGGGAAACCACGCAAACCATCGTTACCGCCCAGTTCCAGGATGACCAGGTCGGGACGGAAGTTCTCGAGTGTGCTACCGATCCTGGTGACGCCACCCTCGGTGGTTTCGCCGCTAATACTGGCGTTAATGACGCGATGTTCGTACCCTTGGGATTCCAGCCGGGACTGCAACAATGCCGGCCACGACTGGTCAACATCCATCCCATAGCCGGCGCTCAGACTGTCACCGAAAACCAGCACAGTTGGCGTATTTGCAGCCTGCCCGGCCGCGGCTGCAAAGAGCAGAAAAAAGGTCAGTAAATTTCGCATGCCAGACAATATAGCCATAGAGGATGCGGTCCTCGCCGCAAGCAACGTCAGCAAACAGGTTAGCAGCCCGGAAGGTAGTCTGACTATCCTTTCAAACGTCAGTTTTGCGATTGACAAGGGAGATTCAGTTGCCGTCGTCGGTGCGTCAGGCGCTGGCAAGTCTACTTTGCTTGCATTGCTTGCCGGGCTTGACCTGCCGACCGAGGGCGAAATCTGGCTGAACGGCGTAAATCTGACAAATCTTGACGAAGACGGCCGCGCGGCAATTCGGGCGGCAAACGTAGGCTTCGTATTCCAGTCATTCCACCTTGTGCCATCTCTGAACGCCCTCGAAAATGTAATGTTGCCGCTCGAGCTGGCAGGCAAAGACTCGCCGCGACAGAAAGCGCTGGAAATTCTGCAACAAGTCGGTTTGGCGGAGCGCTGGAGTCATTATCCCGCGCAGTTATCGGGTGGTGAGAAGCAGCGCGTGGCTATAGCCCGCGCATTCGCTACCGAACCCGCAGTACTGTTCGCAGATGAACCCACCGGCAATCTTGATAGCCGAACCGGTGGACACGTGATCGACCTGATGTTCGAACTTAACCGCGATTCATCAACCACGCTGGTTTTGGTTACTCACGACAAATCATTGGCCGCACGATGCGACCGAATCATTGGCCTCGACGGCGGCCGGCTTGTCAGTGACCAAAGAGCGGCTGCATGAAAGCGGTTATTTTTGCACTGCGCAGCTTCCCCAGAGAGTTACGCTCCGCTGAGGTGATCGTCTTGCTGATTTCGGTCGCACTGGCGGTTGCCGCATTGACCGCCGTCGGTTTTCTCACCGATCGCATCGGCCGGGCCGTTGCGCGCCAGGCCAATGAAATTCTGGCCGCAGATTTGCGCTTGCGCACGCCGGATCCGATTCCCGTTGAGTGGCACGAAATGGCGGCCGCATACGGGCTTGACTCCGCGGAAACGCAAACGTTCCCGAGTGTCGTCTTTGCCGGAAACTTAAGTTCACTGGCAACCATCAAGGGAGTCAGCGAAGGATACCCGCTGCGCGGCGATGTGCGTGTCTCCGATAGTCTTTTTGGTGAACAGCGGATTGCAGAAGGCATACCGGATGCCGGAAGTGTCTGGGCCGATGGTGCCTTGATGGCGCGGCTGGACGTCAGTGTCGGTGACACCATTTCGGTGGGCGAATCGGAGTTGCGAATCGCTGCGGTGCTGAGATACCGGCCGGATCAGTCGATCGGATTTGCATCACTTGCGCCATCGCTGCTCATCGGCACGCAGGATTTGCCGTCAACCGGACTGGTAACCGTGGGCAGCCGTGTGCGATACGCGCTGCTCGTAGCCGGGGAAGAGAGCGCAGTCAGTGAGTTTTACGAAACAGTCGAGCCGACGCTGCCAGATTCGGTTCGTAGCCGGAATCGCGAAGAAGGGAGTGATCGCGCGAACAACGCAGCTGACCGTGCGCAACGATTCCTGTCGCTGACCGCAGTCATCAGTTTGCTGTTGAGTGCTGTCGCAATCGCGATGTCGGCCCGCCGTTTCGCACACCGGCGCATGGACACGGTCGCATTGATGAAGAGCCTCGGTGCGAGTCAGCGATTTGTAATTACTGCTGCGTCGGTGCAGCTGGTTCTTCTCGGATTCCTTGGTGTGATTGTTGGCAGCATCCTTGGTTTTGTCGTTGAGCAAATTGTTACCGAAATGTTGGCGGACGTTCTCCAGGGTGACTTGCCGCCGGTTGGTATTTCACCGGTCCTGCTGGCCAGTGGTAGCGCACTCATTTTATTGGTCGGCTTTGCAATGCCCTCATTGATCCAGCTTCGCAACACGCCACCATTGCGTGTATTGCGCCATGACGAGATGCCACCACCGCCGTCGCGACTGGTCGTCGCCGGCACCTCTCTGATCGCAGTTGCGGCAATGCTGTACCAGGCGATCGGCGACGGGCTGATGTTGCTGATCGTCCTGGGCGGAATGCTGGTCGTTTCGGCAACCCTGTACGGTGCCGGTCGCGTACTTGTTGCGATGATGGGTCGCTCCCGTGGCGGTGCGGGCATTGCCTGGCGCTACGGGCTTGCGAATGTCGCCCGGCGTGGCCGGGACAGTACAGTACAGGTTGTAGCCTTCGGATTGGGGCTGACGGTCTTGCTGTTGCTCACCTTCGTCCGGACTGATTTGCTGGAAGGTTGGCAGCAGACATTGGACGAGAACGCTCCGAATAACTTCCTTATTAATATTCAGCCGCAGGAACGCGCTTCAATTGCAGAGATCATCCAAAACGGCGGCGTTGCTGCGCCGACTTTCGTGCCGATGGTTCGCGCAAGGATGCAGACGATTAATGGCGAGGACGTCAAAACACGTGAGTACCCGGACGAAGATGGCAAATGGATGGCCAACAGGGAGCAGAATCTGACCTGGGCCGAGCACCTGAGCGCCAGCAACGAGGTCGTCAAAGGTGATTGGTGGCCGGCTGGCTACGATGGTGAACCGCTGGTATCACTCGAAGAAAATGCCGCCTTGGAGCTTGGCGTCGATCTCGGCGATCGCCTGCAGTTTCTTGTGGCCGGCCAGGAAATTGCACTGACGGTGTCGAGTTTTCGAAAGATCAACTGGGATTCATTCCAGCCAAATTTTTTCATGGTGTTGTCGCCTGGCGCACTTGACGGTTATCCATCGACATTCGTCGCCAGCCTGAAGATCGGGGACGACAAAAAAGACGTGCTCCTTAAGCTGGTGCGCAAGCACCCGACGGTATCGATCATCGACATCGAAACTATTCTCGAGCAGGTTAAAAGCATTATCGACAAGGCCAGTCTTGCGGTGCAGGCGGTTTTCGTTTTCACGCTTGCTGCCGGTATCGCAGTTCTGTTCGCAGCCGTTCAGTCGACCATCGATGAGCGCCGCTTCGAGAGCGCGCTGTTGCGTGCGCTCGGTGTACGGCGGCGGACGGTGCTTTCCGGTGTGCTGACGGAATTTGCGGCGCTGGGATTTGCGGCGGGTCTGCTGGCATCGGCGGGAGCATCGATACTCGCGGCGATTGTTGCGATTCAGCTCTTTGAACTGGAGTACACGTTTAACATCTGGCTCTGGGCGGCAGGCCTGGTGGGGGGCATTAGCCTCGTTTGCGCCAGCGGCTTTGTCGCAGCCCGGGGTGCGATCAACGCGCCGCCGATGGATGTGCTGCGCGCCGCCTGATGGATGAACAGCCTGATAAACTGTCCTGTGGCGCCGTCGTGGTTCGCAAGGCGGAGTCGGGTTGGGTGACGCTGATGCTGCGCGCATACCGGAACTGGGATTTCCCCAAAGGTATTTGCGAGGCTGGTGAAACGCCGATGGAGGCAGCAGTGCGCGAGGTTGGCGAAGAAACCGGCGTCACGGACCTATCCTTCGACTGGGGTGACCGGTTTAAAGAAACAGGCCCGTATAACCAGGGCAAGGTTGCCCGCTATTTCCTGGTCAGGACCGAAGAAGAAGAAGTGAAAATG
>JADFGH010000114.1 GCA_022567775.1 Pseudomonadota bacterium
GACGGTAATGGTCGGGCCCCGCGACAACATGCGAACATTTTTGCCGGGCACAGCGGCAATAACCTCCCACAGTGCCAATAGAAAGATTGTGGGAGCGGCTTTTTGTACATGGATGTACTTATGTCGCGGAGCACATGGATGTGCGTGAGCGACGAGCCGCGATTCCTTTCAGACGGTAATGATCGTGCCCCGCGACAACATGCGAACATTTTTGTCGGGCACAGCGGCAATAACCTGCGCGAGAATTATTTCCTCCTGGCCCGGTTTCATGCCGGTTAGCCAGATATCAGGGTTGTGATTCAGCAACTCGAGATCCCTGCACATTGTGCTCGGACAGTAGTGGCCCGCCGTCGTCGCAAGCTCTTCGTGTTCGTCAGAAAACGAAACCTCGATCACGAGCACTTTGAGATCGTCGCAGGCGTTAAGAACCGGCCACAAAGTCTCGTTGGTCCTGGTATCGCCGCTCACCGCGAATACGCCGCCGGAATTTCGCACCGTATATCCCAGCGACGGCACACTGTGTAAGACATCCACCGCGTGAAAGTCACGTTGGCCGATGGACACCGTGTCGCCCGGATTACAGACGACATAACGCAGCATTGGATTATCCGGATCCGGTATCCTGGCAAAGTCGGGCCAGATCACATCGTTAAACAGATGTGCCTTCAATGCATCCAGCGTTTCCTGCCGCGCATATACGGAAACCGGGACTTCAAAGTCCTCTTCGAAATTTGCGTCGATCAGCATCGGTAACCCGGCAATATGGTCGAGGTGAGCGTGGGTCAGGAACACGTGCCGAATCGAATGCAGATCCTCGAGTGCAAGGTCGCCGACGCCGGTACCGGCATCAAGCAGGACATCGTTGTCGATGAGCATTGCGGAGGTACGGGATCCGGCACCGATGCCACCGCTGCAGCCCAATATTCGTATACGCATACCGTTGTAGCCTCAAGGCACCAGGCTGGAACCAGGGTTCTAATGCACAGCACCATATGGGATGATTGTTCCCGCAAAAACTAGGGTATCGGCGGTCGGGATTCTGTGTTTCAAATCACAATTCTTTTTTTCTACATAATTGCTGGTGTCTCCTTCGCCCTGAGCCGCCTGCCCAGGTTCGCCTCACGTTCCACGATACTCCTCAGCCTGGCGTTCCTGACCGGCGTTGCCGGACTTGCCTGGCACGGCCAGACGCTCTGGAACCTGACCCTGGTGCACGACGGACTGTCATTGACGATCGGCAATACGGCGTCGCTTATAGGGCTGCAGCTCGCGCTTGTCGCATTGCTCGGAGGGCTTCAGCCGACTTTTCGCGGTCTCGCCGGAGGGCTCCTCGTGCTGGCTGCAGGGGCTGCGAGCCTTACCGGCTCGCCTTCACCCGCAACGGAGGCGGCGATCCTGAGCTGGCAGGTTCAGGCGCACGTCCTGATTTCGCTATTCGCCTACGGCCTGTTGACGGTCGGGGCCATCGTTGCCCTGTTTGCCCTGCTGCAGGAAAAGCGCTTGCAGGCCGGGCAGCTATCGTCGATCAACCAGCTTTTCTCGCCGTTGGAAACCACGGAGAAAATGCTGTTCGGTATAACGACGGCAGGTTTCCTGCTGCTGCTGCTTGCGGTGTCGTCCGGGTTTGCCCTGTTCGAGAACCTTTTCGCTCAGCACCTTGTACACAAAACGGCGTTATCGCTGTTGGCACTGGCTCTCTTCGGCATTTTGCTTGCCGGCCGCCAATTCGCCGGCTGGCGCGGCAAGCGCGCCGTCTATTTGTATCTCTGGGGATTCGCCGCCCTCTGCCTGGCCTACTTCGGCAGCCGCTACATTCTCGAGGTCATCCTGGGCCGTAGTTGGCATTAAGATCCTTGACAGATCCCGCAGGTCCTGATGAACTCAGGGACGTCCATTCCATTAAGGAGGTGCCCATCCTTTGGGCGATGACATACCGCTAGCGGCCTTTATCGGCTTGCTTGTTGTCCTTCTTCTCCTTTCCGCGTTCTTTTCCGGCTCGGAAACCGCCTTGATGAGCCTGAATCGGTACAAGCTGCGGCACAAGGTGCGTGCCGGTCACCGTGGCGCAAAACTCGCGGACAAGCTGTTGCAGCGGCCCGATCGGCTGCTCGGCCTGATCCTGCTCGGCAATAACGCCGTCAATATTTCAGCTTCGGCCCTCGTCGGCGTCGTCTCAGTCCGACTCGGCGGCGAACTGGGATTTGCGATCGGGACTGCGGGCCTGACCCTGGTGATTCTGATTTTCGCCGAAACCGCACCGAAAACCCTGGCCGCATTGCATCCGGAACGCGTGGCATTCCCCGCAGCCTACATTTACGTCCCGTTACTCAAGCTCCTGTATCCGCTCGTGTGGATGACCAACCTCATGGCCAACGGCGTCCTGTTTCTGTTGGGCCTGCGCAAGGGCGACGCCGAGGGCAACGCGTTAAGTCGCGAAGAGCTTCGTACCGTTGTCAATGAAGCCGGTGCTCACATCTCACAGAAATACCGTCAAATGCTGACCAACATTCTCGATCTCGAGAAAGTCACTGTCGACGACGTCATGGTGCCGCACAATGAAATTGTCGGCATCGATCTTGATGACGATATCGAGGATATCGCCAGGCTGATTCAACATTGCGAGCACACTCGCTTGCCGGTGTACCGCGACAACATCGACAAGGTCATAGGATTGCTGCATCTCCGCCGTTTGGCGAACCTCACAAGTCGCTCGGGATTCGCCAAAGATGACCTGGAGGGATTACTGGTCGAGCCCTATTTTGTTCCTGAAGGCACCCCGCTCAGCACGCAACTCGTGCAGTTCCAGAAGCGCAGGCAAAGGATTGCCCTGATCGTTGACGAGTACGGAGACATTCAGGGTATCGTGACACTCGAAGACATTCTGGAAGAAATCGTCGGTGAATTTACTACCGATCCGGCAGCCGACGATGAAGATATCATCAGGGAAAGTGAAGGGACATTCCTCGTTAACGGCACCGCAAACATTCGCGAGATGAACCGCGTGATGAACTGGCATTTACCAACGGACGGCGCCAAGACATTGAATGGTTTAATACTCGAATACCTGGAAACGATTCCGGAACCCGGGACCGGACTGGAAGTCGAGGGCTATCCGATCGAGATCGTCGAGGCACGGGAAAATCGCGTGCAACTGGCCCGGATTTATCTCAACGACACTGCGGAAACCACCGGTTGACGGTGCTTATCGCCCGCTGGGGCGAGCTCCTGCGTCAAGAATTATAGAATCGTCTCGCAGGAGTCCGCCCCAGCGGGCGATTTAATTAAACGCCTCGGCTAACGCTTCAGCAAGTTTCCGCACACCGATAATTTCCATACCGCTAATTTTCTTTCGCGGCACGTTTGCGGCCGGCACGATTGCATGCGTGAATCCCTGCTTGGCCGCCTCTAGGATTCTCTCGGTCCCGAATTTGACCGGCCGCACCTCGCCGGCAAGCCCCAATTCACCGAAGCTCAATAGTTTCTGCCGGCAGGGCCGGTCGCGAAAACTGGAAACGATGGCGAGCACCACCGGTAAATCGGCTGCCGTCTCGCCGATGCGCAGTCCGCCGACGACATTGACGAAAATGTCTTCGCCCGAAAGCGTGATGCCACCATGCCGCTGCAATACTGCGACCAGCAACGCAAGCCTGTTCTGGTCAATGCCCTGCGCCAGGCGCCTCGGGTAATTGCTGTTGGCATCGGCAACCAACGCCTGAATTTCGGCGAGCAACGGCCGGCTGCCTTCCCACGCAACTGAAACAATACTGCCCGATGCCGTCTCGTCGCCTCTCGACAGAAAGATGGCCGACGGATTCTTCACTTCTCGAAATCCGGCTTCGGTCATCGCGAAAACACCCATTTCGCTGCTGGCGCCGAAGCGGTTTTTCACAGCGCGAACGATTGTGTAACGACTCGCCGGATCGGACTCGAAATACAAGACAGTATCCACCATGTGCTCGACCACGCGTGGTCCGGCAATTGCGCCTTCCTTGGTCACATGGCCAATCAGGAATACTGCGACTTCCTTCTGCTTGGCAAACTGGACGATGCGTGCGACGCATTCCCGGAGTTGGGCGACGGAGCCGGGTGCCGAGGGCAGATCAGACGTCGACAATGTCTGGATGGAATCGATCACCAGTACCCGGGTCTGTCCCGCCGCAGCCTGCTCGAGAATGTTGTCGAGTGAAGTATCCGCCAGCAGTTTCAGTGCCGGATTGTCGAGCCCGAGCCGCTGCGACCGCTGTGCGATTTGCCGCAATGACTCCTCGCCGGTTGCATAACAGGTCTGCAGATCGGCAGGCAGCTGTGCCGCCACCTGTTGCAACAGAGTGGACTTGCCGACCCCCGGGTCGCCACCGAGCAATACCACGGAGCCGGGTACCAAGCCGCCACCGAGCACCCGGTCGAACTCATCGAAGCCGGTTGCATAGCGAACGCTTAAGTCCTCAGTCAGAGCTCCGAGGGACAGGGGCTCCGGGCCCGCAGGCCGCGCCACTGCCCCGCTGGCGAGTGTTGTCTGGCCCAGGGTATTCCAGGCACCGCAATCCGGGCACTGGCCCTGCCATTTCACGCTGTGGGCGCCGCATTCCTTGCAGACGTACGCTGTTTTTGTCCGCGGCACCCGCAAACCTCCCGATTGCATCCAAATTTATTTACCGGTCGGTCAATTCAAGACAGAAGCGGCGAATTTCCGACTGATCCGGTAACAGAATTCCAATCATAGCATCGCCGTCAAGGCCTTCACGGCACCAAAACTGCAAACCGTATCTCACTAATAGCGCTTGCTATTTTCTATACTTCCCACGTTATGTAGAGAGCCCCGACTTTGGACAAACACCGAAAAGAGCATCGCGACCGCCTGGTCACCCTTAGTTTCGTCAGCGTATTGCTGATCCTGATCTATGGGCCCGGCGCGCCTTGGTTCATTGGGGCCGACCGATTCCTGTTTGACCAGTTCGCAACCCATGTGAGAAATGCGCCGCTGGAGAACGGCCTGATCGTCAGCATCAACCCGTCAAACAAATCGGCGGACGAGGTGACAGCCGAGTATGGACGGGTCCTGCAGGTCTTCAAGGAGCATAACGTCGAACGCATCATCATTTCGCAGGCCCCCGGCATGGACAGCGCGGCTGAGCTTCCGGGTTGGGCCGCCGCATTGTCCTCTGGTGTGCCTGTCTTCGTGCCCTCAGATCATCGATTGGCCGATGTGGCCACCACCACGGGCATTCTCAGTCTGCAGCCTGACTCCGACGATGTACTTCGACGGTCCCGCCTGTGGCATCTGCAAGGCGGCATCATGTCGCCATCATTGCCATTGTCGGTGGCGCTGCACGATCAGGACTACGCGACTGACTCGCGAATCTCGGAATCCGATGTCGCGATCTACCTGACAAACTACAATCCGGTTGACAGGCTAAGCGCAGAGGAAATCCTCGCGCCAGACTTTCAGGGCAGTCAACTCGCCGGCAAGACAGTATTCCTCGATGCGGAACCGCCACTGGTTGGTGCGGCCGCAATGCTGCCATCACGGCAGTTCGTCACACGCTCGGAAATCACGGCCACCCTGCTCGCCAACATCGAACAGGAACAGACTGTCATTGCGCCGACCTGGGTACGCGCCCTTGACTGGCTGGTGCCCGCATTGCTGGCAATTGTCGCTCTCCTGTTCCTGCCAGGCCGCAAGCGCCGCGACATCGTGCTGGTCGTGACCGTCGTGGTCGTGACGTTGCTCGTCATCGAGGCAATGTTCCTGCTAATTGGCCGCGTGCGGCTGGATCTCGGACGGCCTGTGATTATCTTATTCGGCATCGGAATTCTCAGCTGGTGGCTGGCTGGCGGTGTGAAGAAGGCGTCTGTTAATGCGTTCAAGCGTGGCAGCGACTTCCTGACCGCTGGCAGACTGGAACCGGCTTTCGCGGAATTCCGTCGCTGCGAACTAAACGAACCACTCGCCACCGTCATGTACAAACTCTCGCTCGCATTTGAACAGCAGGCCAAGCCGGAACGCGCCGAAGCCGTGCTCCAGTGGATGAAGAGAACACACAGCAGTACAGGTTCGCTGAGCAAATTTACGTTGCGGCCAAAAAACGGAATCCCGCAACGATTGGGTCGCTACGTCATCGAGAAAAGAATCGGCAAAGGCGCAATGGGCGCCGTGTACCTGGCGCGTGATCCACGAATCAATCGTGCGGTCGCATTGAAAGTTATTCCGATTGAGAAGGAATTCGAAGACGAGGAGCTTGAAGAAGCGCGACTGCGTTTTTTCCGTGAGGCGGAATCTGCCGGCAGACTGACGCACCCGAACATCATCACCGTCTATGACTGTGGCGAAGACAAACATCTCGCGTACATCGCCATGGAATATCTGCAGGGAATTTCCCTGACAACATTTACCGATCCCAAGAAACTGCTGGCACCCAAGAAGGCGCTGGAGCTTTGTGCAAGAACCGCCGAGGGACTCGACTACGCACACAATCAGGGTGTCATTCATCGGGACATCAAGCCGGCAAACATCCTGTACAGTCTCAGGAGTGACATGTTGAAGATCAGTGATTTCGGTGTCGCGCGTCTCACTGACAACAACCGCACCAAGACCGGGATTGTTCTCGGCACCCCTATGTATATGTCGCCGGAGCAGCTCAATGCAGAAGATTTGACGGGCCACTCGGACTTATTCTCCCTTGGTGTTACGCTATATGAGCTGTTGGTTGGGGAGGTTCCGTTCAAGGCCAGCAATATCGCTGTCTTGATGACCAGGATTACCACGGAAGATCCGGCTCCGGTGTCAAATCGGCGGCCAGGCATCCCACCGAGCGTGGACGCGGTGCTTTTCAAGGCTCTTGCAAAGCGCCCGGAAAAACGGTTCGCCAATGGTGGCGAAATGGCCATTGCGCTGCGCAATTGTGCTAAATATGCGTCCTGAGGCAGAGACCAGAGCGATCGTATGAACCTGCGTGGAAAATTAAAATTCGCTGAGATCACCGATACCGGCATGGTTCGGGCGCA
>JADFGH010000115.1 GCA_022567775.1 Pseudomonadota bacterium
TTTTAACCGCATCCACGTCATTCCTGATCACGACGGTGTAATGTAATGTGAAGTTCCAAATTATGTGAAGTTGATCAGCGCCCCCGCTGATCAGCTCAATCAGTACCAGCTTATTCACGAACTTGCCCCGCTATTTACTACACATAATTCTGTACCTTTGCAATCTCTTATTGCCCGTTGTTGGGCATCAAAAAGGAGATTGCTATGACATTGGCACAAGTATTCGATGTCCACGAACACTCAAAAAGATGAGAAGCGGTTCGTTGGGCGGACTCATGGATAGCTTTTGTGATGGGTTGCTGGAAAATGGTTGCCGGAAATTAGTAACTCGAACAATTCGGGCAATTTCTTTAACCAGGGGAAAGACTGATGTCTCGAAACAAAACATTGATAACAACACTGTTGCTCGCAGCGCTGGTAACCGCGTTTACCGGCGAGACACAGGCGCAGAATAGCGCGGCAAACCCGTATGCCACGGTCGATGATTGGGCCATGCTGCCTGCCGGTCGTGTTTGGGGCGCAACCAGCGCTGTCTATCCTGCGAAAAACGGCAAGAACATCTGGATCGCCGAGCGCTGCGGTGCAAACCTCTGTGCCGGCAGCGACCTGGATCCGGTCATGCTTTTCGATTCGGAAGGCCACCTTCTCAAAAGTTTTGGCAGCGGCAAAATTACCTGGCCGCACGGTATTTACGTTGACGCCGACGATAATGTCTGGATCGCAGACGCCGTGGGTTATGCGCCGGTGCCCGATGGGGTTGGACATACCGTGATGAAGTTCAGTCCGGACGGCGAGTTGTTGATGACGCTTGGCAAGGAAGGCATTGCCGGCGCCGGCAATGATGAGTTCAATAAGCCATCCGACATGCTGGTCGCACCGAACGGCGACATCTTCGTTGCGGACGGGCACGATGCCGGCGGCAACAACCGCATCGTCAAGTTCGACAAGGACGGCAATTACCTGATGCAATGGGGTGAGACCGGCGGCGATCACGGACAGTTCAGGGATCCACATGCACTCGCGATGGATTCTCAAGGACGTTTGTTCGTCGGAGACCGGGGCAACAGCCGCCTGCAGATATTTACCCAGGACGGCGAACATATCGCAACCTGGACTCAGTTCGGACGGCCAAGTGGCCTGTTCATCGATGCGAACGACGTCCTGTACTCGGCCGATTCTGAATCCAACGCACGCCGCAATGCGGGCTGGAAGCGAGGTATTCGTATCGGCAGTGCAAGGGATGGGTTTGTGACTGCATTTATTCCTGATCCGGAACCTGACCAGGACAACTCGGCCACCAGTGCTGCCGAGGGCATTGCCGTTGATGCGGCCGGCAATATCTACGGCGCAGAAGTAGGCCCACGGGCGATCAGGAAATACGTCAGGAAATAGACGCAGGCCACTATCGTCCTATAAACACAGGCTGCGAGGCGGTGAAACTAAATCGTAGCCTGAGGCTCGGGTTACTTTCGCTTGTCAGAGAAATGAATCTGGCTTTAAATGTTTTTCTGGCATCCGCGGCTTAGGACAGCCGCGCGCAATCGCGGCTGAAGCCGCTCCCACAGGTCTATTTAGTAGCGTGGGAGCGGCTTCAGCCGCGAATTTCGAACACTGGCTATGAGTTTACGGGACAGCAGACACAAGCATATTCTTGTAATGGCTGAATTTGGCTCAATATTCGGTGTCCGTTACCGGTTCGAATTTGCGGAACGATCAGGCTGGTATTCAGGTCAATAATGATAGAATTCGCCACACGAAAGATACTCAGGAGAGTGCAGAATGAACGATAACGTCAATTATCTGGCGCCAGTATCAGAGCTTTCAGCAGACGATCGCTCAACCTTTATCTGGAAATGCTATGCGCACGTAGTCGGCGCAATCCTCGCGTTCGCCGCAATTGAAGTCTATTTGTTCGAGTCCGGCATCTCCGCTGCCATTGCCGAACCCATGCTCAACAACTGGTGGATGGTCCTCGGTGCATTCATGCTAGCTGGCTGGGGCGCATCGCATGTTGCCCACCGCGTGCAATCGTTACAGGCTCAATACGCCGCATTTGCAGTCTTCATCGTTGTCGAGGCATTGATATTTGCACCGATGCTGTTCATCGCTTACCTGATGGAGCCCGGCATCATCGACAGCGCCGCCGGCGTAACGATCCTCGGCTGCGTTGGCCTGATCGCTACAGTCATGGTGACAGGCAGGGACTTTTCATTCCTTCGTGGCCTGATGGTCTGGGGCTTCTTCCTCGCGATGGCCGGAATTGTCGGCAGCATGTTGTTCGGATTCGAACTCGGCACATGGTTTTCAGTCGCAATGATCGGATTTGCCGGTGCTGCAGTGTTGTATGACACGTCCAACATCATTCATCATTATCCGCAGGATAAGTACGTCGCAGCGTCGATGCAGCTTTTTTCCTCGATCGCGCTGATGTTCTGGTACATCTTGCGATTGTTCATGAACAGACACTAAGCCAGAAACGTCGTAATTGAGACTGCGGGGACCGGCCGGCCCGTCCCCGCATTTTTTATGTGCCGCATACTCTGTATAATTCGGCGAACCTTCGCACGGAACCAATGATGACACAGGCCCTGTTGACTGACCGCCGTCACGTCCTGCAGCTTCCTTTTCTCTGCGTTATTTTCATACTTTCGTTGTTTCCCGCAGCACTTTCCGTGGCCCAGGAAGAGGCAGTATTCGATCCGATTGCTGCCGGCGCCCAGCTCGATGAAATCAGTGAGCAGCTTGGCGCCGAGGATGTTGCCACCGAGTTCCTGACCCGCTCGAGAGCGACGGTTGTCGCGCTCGATGCGGCTGCCGCTGCCTGCCGCGAGGAATCCACAGCGGAAAGGGGACGGCTGGACGCCAGATTCGAGCCGTTGGCAGATATTAGTGAAGACGTCGCGCCAGCCATATTCGACCAGCGGGTCGAAATCCGGCGGCTGCTTGATGTAGCCATTGACCGTCAAACCCGATGCAACGGCGTCAAGGACTACACGGAAGTACTGCTGGCACGAATAATTGCGACGCAAAACCAGCTATCCCAACAGTTTCTCACCAATCGCGGCAGGTCCGTCATCGTGCTGCTTCGCGAGATGCCGGCAGAGGCCAGGGCCTGGCCTGCCCGGCTCCGCAGTACCGTTGACCTCGACCTGGTCGGGAATGTTACACCAGCATCTTTATTATGGATGCTGCTGGCCGCAGGCCTTATCGGGGCTGGTTGCGGAATCTGGCTGAGATACCGTTTCAATAGCTGGTATGCCGCTGCCGGTGGCGATGAGATGCCGGTGCAAATGAAATACCTGTTTCCGAAGCCGCTGGCCGAATACTCGCCCTTGTTATTATTTGGTTTCGCACTGGCTGGCGTGCTGTTCCTTTCGATCGAGCGCGATCCGCTGGAGCTTGCCGTGGTCAGGATCGCGGTCAGTTTTTTCCTGTTCGGTATCGGCTGCGTCATCATTGACTGGGCAACCGGTCCGCTGTCGCCGTCGGCGCGGATCAAGGGCCTGATCCCCGACCACGTGCAACCGCTGCGTCTGCGCCTGCGGTTTTTCATCCTGACGCTGGTCGCCAGTTTCGTATTTCTCGGCACCGAATGGCTGGCGATTCGCAGAGTGGACCCGGATGTCAGCGGCAGATCGGTACTGATTTTCCTGGTCGCGTTTTCGCTGATTTACGTTCTCAGCTATCTCGGCCGGATTCCAGGAATCAAAGGTCGACTTCGGCTTGTTCGTTATACCGGCGCACTCGCGCTGATCGTCGGCATTCTCGCATTGATGGTCGGCTATCAAAACTTCGCCGGCTATCTCGTTCACGGCGTAACGCGCACGCTACTTGCGCTGGCGATTCTGTGGATTCTGTTGTGGTTTGGACTGGTCGCGTTTGACTATCTCGCGACGGAAAAATCGGCGGGCGCGGCGAAACTTCGTTCAAGCCTCGGTGTGTCCGAGCGTGCCTCGCGGACCGGGATTGGCTTCATGCAGCTCGTTGCAGATCTTGTCATCTGGATTGGATTTGTCGTCTACCTGATCTACGTCTGGGATGAATCCGGCACCACGCTCGACCGGCTCGTCGAACTAGTGGTGCTCGGCGGCGCCGTCGGCAACATCCAGCTTGTGCCCCTGAATATTATTGGCGGAATTCTCGTGTTTGCCGGGCTGCTGGTCGTCATCGGCTGGATGAAGCGCTGGATCGATCGGCGCTGGCTGCAACATATCGTGATGGAGCGCGGTGCCCGCGAGGCGCTGATAACTCTGTTTGGCTATGTCGGATTCATTTTGGCAGTGTTGTTTGGATTAACGCAGGCCGGCGTCGATCTCGGTGGGCTCGCAATCGTCAGCGGCGCGCTCGCACTCGGCATTGGCTTCGGCATGCAGGAGATCGCGAATAATTTCGTATCGGGCCTTATCCTGTTGTTCGAAAGACCGATCAGGACCGGAGACTTCGTCACCGTAGGGGACGTTGAGGGATTTGTTCGCAGCATTCGCATCAGGGCTACGGAAATCGAAACGCTTGATAACCAGAACGTCCTGGTTCCAAATTCGGAATTAATATCCGGGCGCGTCACCAACTGGGTCCTGCGCGATACTTATGGCCGCCTGCGCATTAATGTAGGCGTGGCCTACGGGTCAGATATCGAAAAAGTCCGCGAAATTCTGGAAGCAGTCGCACACGAGCATTCGGAGGTCATCACCGACGGCCGGGCGCCGGCGCCGCGCGCATTGTTTATGGGCTTTGGCGACAGTTCGCTCGATTTCGAGCTGCGGGTACGCATATTGCGCATTGATCGGCGGTTCTCTGTGCGCAGTGATATCAATTTTTCAATCGAACAGGCATTCAGAGAAGCGAAGATCAGGATTCCGTTCCCACAACGCGATCTTCACCTGATCTCTTATCCGGAGCAACAGCAAGAACCGGAAGTTCCGCCCAAAGAAAAGGAAGATGAGGGCACCCGGACAGGTGTGTTCCAGCTGCACGACAGCATCACTCGCAGTCATCGGGAAGAAGTCGAATTGCCAGTCAGCATTGACGACGTCTGGTCTGCGATTACAGAGATTGATTCAATCAAACAATGGCTCGCAAAGGACGGTGAGTTTGCTGCGCACATAGGCGGTCGATTCTCCCTGTCATTGCGCGATGGCACTGATTCGTCTGGCCGTATCGACATTTTCCTGCCGCCGAGAAGAATGCGCTTGGTGGTCGCATTGCGCGAGGGGGACGAATTGCTCGCCAGCGGACCGACGACAATTGAATTTTCCCTGGCTGAACATGACAAGAAGACGCGTCTTAGCGTTTCCGTTACCGGAATTCCCGCAACCGAAGAATGGGAAGAGGATTATCGGCGGTCAGTGGATCGCTGGCAGAACGGCCTGGTCGAGCTGCATGAATTACTTGCCCGGCAGTAAAATGAGGCTATTCACACCTTGCCGTAGGAGCGGCATCTTGCCGCGATCAGCGCCATGGAATCGCGGCAAGATGCCGCTCCTACGGTTAATCTAAGAATCGAGTTCAAATGCCTACCGCCATGAAACACCGGCACCAGGATCATGCCGCTTGCAGGACTTCAGTTCCAGCCATATACGGCAGTAGCACCTCAGGAACCGTAATACTGCCGTCAGCCTGCTGATAGTTTTCCATGACTGCGACTAGCGCGCGGCCGGCCGCAAGACCCGATCCGTTCAAAGTATGTATTAGCTCAGGCTTTCCCGACTGCGGGTTGCGCCACCGCGCCTGCATGCGGCGCGCCTGGAAATCGCGATAGTTGCTGCAGGAAGAAATCTCGCGATATGCGTTTTGCCCGGGCAACCATACTTCGAGGTCATACGTTTTGTGGGACCCGAAGCCAATATCTCCGGAACAAAGAATCACTTTTCGATATGGCAAGCCGAGACGCTTGAGGATTACCTCGGCGTGGCCCGTCAATTCCTCCAGCGCCGCATCTGATTTGTCGGGTGTTACGAACTGAACCAGTTCTACCTTTTCAAACTGGTGCTGACGGATCATGCCACGCGTGTCCTTGCCGTATGAGCCCGCTTCCGACCTGAAGCACGGCGTGTGCGCCACATATTTCCTGGGCATCTCGGCAGCCTCGAGTATGCTCTCCCGGGCGAGATTGGTAACTGGCACTTCGGCCGTCGGAATCAAAAAGTACGTCGGGTCACCGGATGTTTTGAATAACTCATTCCCGAACTTTGGCAGCTGTCCCGTGCCGATCAATGCATCGGCTTGCACCAGGTACGGCACATACGTCTCTTCATAGCCATGCTCGCCGGAATGAACGTCGAGCATGAACTGGATCAATGCGCGATGCAGCCGCGCAAGCCCGCCCCGCATGACCGCAAACCGCGACCCGGAAATGCGACTCGCTGCGTCAAAATCCAAAAGACCGAGGCCGGCGCCGAGATCAACGTGGTCCCGTAACTGGAAATCAAATTGAGGTACGTCTCCCCACAACAGGACTTCGGTATTGTCCGCTTCGTCCGTGCCACTGGGGACGTCATCGTGCAGCAAGTTGGGAAGTCCCAACTCGATTTCCTGCAGATCAGACTGTACCGACTGTAGCGCACCCTCGGATTTTTCCAACCGGTCGCCGAGATCTTTTACCGCGGCCAGCAATGGCCCTGTGTCTTCACCCTGGGCCTTTGCCTTACCCACGTTTTTGGCACTTTTGTTCTTTTCCGCGCGCAGGGATTCGACCTCAACCTGCAGCGATTTTCGTTTCTCCTCAAGTGCGAGATAAGCATCCGCGTCGAATTCGAAATACCTTCGCGCCAGGTTTTCGGCCACTTCGTTCGCCGATTGTCTTAACAGTTTCGGATCAATCATCTTCAGGATCTTTTTCTTGCTGGTTCCGCTCGTTCAATGCCTTAAGCTTTTCACCGATTTTCAGCTCAAGCCCACGCGGGACCGGATAATAATACTTGCGCTGCGGCATGTCCTCGGGAAAATAATTTTCGCCGGCCGCAAACCCGCCCTCCTCGTCATGGGCATAGCGATAGTCTTCGC
>JADFGH010000116.1 GCA_022567775.1 Pseudomonadota bacterium
TCCGCCGTCTCCGCCACTGGTCCTCTTTGGTTCTTCTGCTGGCGATCGGCGACAAGCACGTTGGCACCGGCAGGGCCCGGGAATACGCCAAAGAAGAGATTTACCGGGCGGCCGTGCTCGTGGAGCTGGCGAAATGGCGCGTGCCGATGACGGTGCTCAGTGAGACGTTTCGCCAGTTCGCGCTCAATCATGAGGAGGACTGGCGCCTCGCAATAGAGGGCGCCGAGTCGGTCTACATGACCATGAGCTGGAGCGAAGGGCTGACCGTCTGGAACATCAGGGAAGGCCAGCCCGCGCTCTACATGCTGGAAAGCCCCACGCCAGAGAAGGATTTCCGTGAGCCAGGCAGCGCCATCGTCATTAACCTGTCGCGGGTGCTGCGAGGCTTGCGGTTTTGAGGCGGGTCCGTGGGCAACAATGAGCTACACCAATTTCCCGATTCCCTCCCGGCTCGCTGTCTCAGCCGGACCCAGGCCGCCGCTTATCTTGGCATTGGCAGAACCCTGCTGGCGCGAATCGGCCCACCACCGATTCGCCTGGGCCGACGGCGTGTTTATGACCGGGTTGACCTCGACCGCTGGCTGGATAACCATAAGTCCCGAGGGCGGGCCATAAAGGAGGATTTATGGCCCGAGAAAAAGGACTCTACAGAAGGAAAGACTCGCCGTACTGGTGGGTCGATGTTGTCCTCCCGGACGGACGCCGAGTATGTCAAAGCACTCGGCTTAAGGTCCTGGAAGACGCCGAAGAGTTTTTAGTACGCCTTAAAGCAGATGCCTATGAGGCTGCCCGAACCGGAATACCGGCTGAGCACAATTGGCAGGAAGCGGTTGTCCAATATCTCGAAGACTGCGTAGGAAAACGCAGTCTGGATTACGACAAAGCGCACTTTCAAAAGCTTGACCCGTATCTCCGCGGATGTCGGCTCCGAGATCTCAATACGAGCACTCTGAGACCGTTCATTCAGGATCGAAAGCAGAAAGATGGCGTCGCCAATGGCACCATCAATCGTGCTCTCGAGGTTGTTCGGCACGTCTTGAATGTGGCTCGTGATGACTGGGGCTGGATCGCGCGGGTTCCGAAAATCCGCATGCTGAAAGAACCCAAACGTCGCGTACGTTTTCTCACGGAGGAGGAAGCGGATCGGCTGATGTTGGCATTGCCTGAGCACATGGTACCGGTGGTGCAATTTGCTCTGGCGACCGGTTGCAGGATGACGGAGATCCTTAGACTGGAATGGCGCCGCGTAGATCTTGATCGGCGTGTGTCCTGGCTGGAAGCGGGAACCACAAAGAATGGAGAAGGACGCGGTGTTCCCCTGAACCGGGATGCGATCCTGGCGCTGAGAAGCGTTCAGGGACAGCACCAGCGGTGGTGTTTTACCTACAGGGAAAAACGCATGGAGGCGATAGGCTCTTCGTGGAAACGCTCGTTGAAGCGTGCCGGAATCGAGAGTTTTCGATTCCACGATCTTCGTCATACGTGGGCGAGTTGGCATGTGATGAGCGGCACCAATCTGCAAGAGCTGATGGAATTGGGCGGTTGGAAGTCGTACGAGATGGTGCTTCGGTACGCGCATTTGGCGCCGGAGCATTTATCGGATGCGGCAGCACGAATCGAACGGGGCTTAGAAATCGTAACAAACGACGTTACGATTTCGTTACGTTGATAAAACAAAGGGCCTACCGGAATCGGTAAACCCTTGTTTTAAATGGCGCGCCCGGAGAGATTCGAACTCCCGACCGCTCGGTTCGTAGCCGAGTACTCTATCCAGCTGAGCTACGGGCGCATTGTTTGTTGTTCGCGGCTGAAGCCGCTCCTACATCGTATTGGTGGCGGAGAGGGAGGGATTCGAACCCTCGAAGGGCTTTTAACCCTTACTCCCTTAGCAGGGGAGCGCTTTCAACCACTCAGCCACCTCTCCGGTTGGTCAAAAAAACTCGCAGCGATCCGACCCTGCGAAGGGCGCACATGTTACTGAGTGGGTTAGACGAGGTAAAGCCGATAATCAGGATTTATCGTCGTCAGATTCGGCTTTCTCGCTCTCTTTGGCGCTCTTTTTGGCGCTCTCTTCGGCACTTTTCTCGCTTTGGATGCGCTCGTAAATCTCTTCCCGGTGTACGGGAATGTCTTTGGGGGCATTGATGCCGATCCGGACCTGGTTCCCTTTTACACCCAATACCGTGATGGTTATGTCGCTCCCGATCATCACTGTCTCTCCGGCGCGTCGCGTAAGAATCAGCATAGCTTCCTACTCCTGCCTTATTCGGGCCTTGCCCTTTTTGTATTTACGCCTGCGTTTATGCTTAAACCCTTGTAATTGTAAACGAATCCCCTATTGAGTGCCCGTCACAATCATAATTTTTGCCGTAACTTCCCTACACAAGAGTAATCGTGGAACTAGCCGAGCTGCTCCGTTACCCAGCCCGGAACCGAGGCGAGCGCTGCATCCAGGCCATCCGGGTTGCTGCCGCCGGCCTGCGCAAAGTCGGGCCTGCCGCCGCCCTTGCCGCCAACTTGCTCGGCAACCGGCTTGATAACGTCACCCGCGCGAATGCGATCCGTGTTGTTTTTGGTCACGCCTGCGGCCAGGCGAACCTTCCCGTTTTCGACCGAACCCAGTACGACGACAGCACTTTTCAGCTTGTCCTTGAAGCGATCCACGGCATCTCTCAGCGTCCTGGCATCGGCGCCGTCCATGCGGGTTGCCAGGACCTTGATGCCACCAATCTCGGTGACACCGTCCATGATATCCAGTGATCCGCCGGTCAGAAGTTGCTGTTTGGCGGCGGCCAGTTCCTTTTCGAGTTCCTTGTTACGCCGAAGCAGCTGTTCGACTTTCGCGGCCGCCTGGTCACGCGGGCTCCGCAGCAGAGAAGCGACCTGGTCGAGCGCCTGTTGACCAGCGTCAATCCACTGCATCGCGATATCACCCGTCACGGCTTCAATGCGGCGAATACCGGAAGCAACACCGCCCTCGGAGGTGATCTTGAATACACCGATATCGCCGGTGCTCGATACATGCGTGCCGCCACACAGTTCGACGGAATGTTCACCGAGTTTAAGTACACGTACTTCGTCATCATACTTTTCGCCGAACAAAGCGATGGCGCCAGACGCCACCGCATCATCGTATTTCATCAGTTTAGTGTCGGCGGCAATGTTCCTGCGAATCTGCTGATTGACGATGTCCTCGATCTCTTTGAGCTGATCCCGTGTTAGCGCTTCATAATGCGAGAAGTCGAAACGCAGGCGATCAGGTGCAACCAGCGAGCCTTTTTGTGCGACGTGGTCGCCGAGCACACTGCGTAAAGCCGCATGCATCAAATGCGTGGCGGAATGATTGAGAACGATCGAGTGGCGGCGCTCGCCATCGACTTCGGCGGAGATCCTGTCACCCTTCGACAGCTTGCCCGTTTGCATCTTGCCAACATGCACGTTGGCTTTGCCGGACTTCTGCGTGTCGAAAACAAGGAATGATCCGCTGTCGAACGCCAGCACGCCTGTGTCACCAACCTGGCCGCCGCTCTCTGCATAAAACGGCGTTGATTTGAGGATCACGGCACCTTCATCACCCTCTGCCAGTGATTCGACTTCATTGCCGTCTTTGTAGAGCGCAGTCACTTCCGATGTATCACTAGTGCCATCGTAGCCGGAAAACTCACTTGTCAGATCTGTTTTGATAGCCGCTTCTTTGCCGGTCCCGAACTTGCTCGCGGCACGTGCCCGATCGCGTTGCGCCGCCATCCGCTGGTCGAATCCTGCCTGATCCACGCTCAGGTCCCGTTCGCGTGCAATGTCGGCCGTCAGATCCACCGGGAATCCATAAGTGTCATAGAGTTTGAACACGATATCGCCGGGCAATTCCCTGCCCTTCAGCTTTGCGATGGCCGACTCGAGAATTTCCATGCCCTGGTCCAGTGTTTCTGCAAACCGCTGTTCTTCTTTCTCGAGCACCTTCTCTACACGCGCTCTCGCCTTGACGAGTTCAGGATATGCGCCGCCCATTTCCTCGCACAGCGGACCGACCAGCTTGTAGAAGAAGGATTTGTTGACGCCGAGTTTCTTGCCATGGCGAATGGCGCGGCGAATGATCCGGCGAAGCACGTAGGCCCTGCCCTCGTTTCCAGGTAGTACGCCGTCAACGATCAGGAACGCACAGGCGCGAATGTGATCGACGATGACATTAAGCGAGCTGGAGCCGTCGTTCCTGACGCCGAGGATTTTGGCAGTTGCCTTCAAAAGATTGGCGAACAGGTCGATCTCGTAGTTACTGTGCACGCCCTGCATCACGGCAGCGACTCTCTCAAGTCCCATGCCGGTATCGACTGACGGTTTCGGCAGCGCCGTCATTTCGCCACCCGCAGCCCGCTCGAACTGCATGAAGACGAGATTCCAGATCTCGACGTAACGGTCGCCATCCTCATCCTTCGAGCCAGGCGGACCACCGGCGACATCCGGGCCATGGTCATAAAAGATTTCGCTGCACGGCCCGCAGGGACCGGTATCGCCCATCGCCCAGAAGTTGTCTTTGCTGCCCATGCGCGCGAAGCGATCGGGGTCAACCTTGATGGTCTTCAACCAGATGTCTGCTGCATCGTCGTCATCTTCGAAGACGGTGACCCAGAGTCTCTCCGGCGGCAGGCCGAGAGTTTTCGTCAGGAATTCCCAGGCGAGCTTGATGGCATCTTCCTTGAAGTAATCGCCAAAACTGAAATTGCCCAGCATCTCGAAAAACGTGTGATGCCTTGTCGTGTAACCGACATTCTCAAGATCGTTGTGTTTGCCGCCGGCCCGGACGCAGCGTTGCGAGGTCACCGCACGCTTGTAGCTGCGCTGCTCTTCGCCGAGAAAAACATCCTTGAACTGAACCATGCCCGAATTGGTAAACAGCAAAGTGGGGTCGTTGCCCGGCACCAACGGTGAACTCGGGACCACCTCATGGCCACGCTCATGGAAAAAATCCAGGAATGCCTGACGCAACTCGTTGCTGGTCATCGATTTCAATTTTTTGACAAATTCGCCCGCAAGGGCGGGCTCCTACAACAGATCGCCATTCTAATTTAGTCCGGATTCGCGGCTGAAGCCGCTCCCGCGAAAGCGCTTAGTGTAGCCGTAACTGCTAGTCATCACCATGCGGCGAGAACGCCGCCTGTACCTGGCCGGACTCGAATCCACGGTACTGCAGGAAGCGCATTTGCCGGGCCTTTTCTTTAAATTCCCGCGGCAGCTCGGGACCGAATTTCTTGTCCCGAACAAGCCTTGCCAGCGCGCACCAGTCCTCGGCAACTTCTTCGAGCACTTCATCGATCAGGTCCGCATGAAGGCCCCGTTCGCCGAGTTCCTGGCGAATGCGGACCGGCCCCTTGCCCTGGCTAATCCGCGAGTGTGCAAAGTTATCAATGAAACGGCGATCGTCCTGCAGGCCCTCGCCTGTCAGCTTGTCGATCGTTTCGTTGGCGGTCACCGCTGCGAAGCCGGCTGCGATCAGTTTCTGCTCAAGCTCGCGCTGGCCATACTCGCGCCGCGCAAGGTAAACCATCGCTGTTTTGCGAGCTTCCCCGGGATCGGAAAAACGATCGACCTCTTCCGAAGAGAAGAGGTCGGCGTTCAGTTCATTGATTGATTCGATTTCACTCATCGAATCATCCAGGCCTTATGCCTGCTTCGCGACAGCCTTTTCTTCTGCGTCTTCCGGTGTGGCTGTTTCTACGGTTTTGTCCGGCAGCAGCTTGGCGCGAATCCGGGCCTCGATTTCACTGGCTACTTCAGGATGGGCTTTCAGGTACTCGCGGACATTTTCCTTGCCCTGGCCGATGCGATCGCTTCCGTAGCTATACCATGAGCCGGCTTTTTCGATGATGCCCTGATCCACACCAATATCGATGATCTCGCCCTCGCGAGAAATGCCTTCGCCATAAAGAATCTCGAATTCCGCCATTTTGAAAGGCGGTGCGACTTTGTTCTTCACCACCTTCACGCGTGTCTGGTTGCCGATCACTTCATCGCCTTTCTTGATCGCGCCGATGCGGCGGATGTCGAGCCGTACTGACGCATAGAATTTAAGTGCGTTGCCACCGGTCGTGGTTTCCGGGTTGCCGAACATGACGCCGATCTTCATGCGGATCTGGTTGATGAAAATAACCAGCGCATTGGAACGCTTGATGTTGCCGGCCAGTTTGCGAAGTGCCTGCGACATCAGCCGCGCCTGCAGACCCATGTGAGTATCGCCCATCTCACCTTCGATCTCCGCCTTTGGTGTCAATGCCGCGACCGAATCGATGACGATAATGTCGACTGCGCCGGAACGAACCAGCATGTCCGTGATTTCCAGCGCCTGTTCCCCGGTATCCGGCTGTGAAATCAGTAGCTCATCAACGTTTACGCCGAGCTTTGCCGCATAAGTCGGGTCGAGCGCGTGCTCGGCGTCGACGAACGCAGCGGTGCCACCCTCTTTCTGGATCTCGGCTACCACCTGCAGCGTCAATGTTGTTTTACCTGACGCTTCCGGTCCGTAAATCTCGACCACACGGCCCTTTGGCAGGCCGCCGATCCCGAGCGCCACATCGAGCCCGATCGAACCGGTCGATACTGCGTCGATGTCCCTGATCCCTGTACCGTCGCCCAGGCGCATGACGGAGCCTTTGCCGAATTGTTTCTCTATTTGTCCAAGCGCTGCGGCAAGGGCCTTTTTACGATTTTCGTCCATTTGCTGGTGCCATTCAGGTGAGAGGAGAAGTGAGCATTATTTCACAAAACCAGGTGGCCGGCAGCGGGCCGGCCGGGACCAATCTGGGCTCTATATCAAGAATCGTGCAGAAGCTATTGTTTCAGCGGATGGTACTGAACGCCGCGTGTGGATGACACGGTCTCAACCAGCTCGAAGCTGGACCATTGCAGCTCGATCGGCCGCGCCAGTGGTATGTCGATGAAGGTCCGTGCTCGCCGAGCAACAGTGATATGTGGCCTGTAGGTCCGCTCATTGGGTACAAAGCC
>JADFGH010000117.1 GCA_022567775.1 Pseudomonadota bacterium
CAGACGTGGTGTTCAGCCACGGTTTAGCATCACTCGCGTATATTCGTACACACAGCAGTAATTACACGGCGATCGCCATGTTGCCATACAGCCAGGCGCTACTCGAACGCTATCTGGAGATAAATGATGGATCCGATGATGGAGCCATTCATACCTATCTCGGGATACTGAATACCCTGCTGCCGGCATCACTGGGTGGTGATCCGGAGATAGGTCGGGCACATTTCGAACGTGCCATCGAATTATCGGGAGGTCGCAACCTGGGTGCTAAAGTCGAGTTTGCGGAGGGCTATGCACGATTGCTTTACGAACGCGAGCTGCACGACTCGCTGCTTAACGAGGTGATGGTGGCCGACCCGATCGCGCCCGGCAATACATTGCTCAACGTGCTTGCACAACGGCGGGCGGAGGAGTTGCTGGCGAGTGCTGATGATTACTTTTGAACGGCGACCCCGGTACGCAGTCTCATCGGAGTATGAAGATGCAGATGATTAAACTCTTATTCGTTTTAATGTCCGGCGCGTTGTTTATCGGCATGCCACCGGCATACGCAACCGACATCAAGATCGCCACGATTGCACCCAACCAGTCGACATGGATGGTTGAGATGCGTGAAGCGGGAAAGATTATCAGGGAACGAACGGATGGCAGAGTCAATCTGAAATTCTACGGCGGTGGCGTGCAAGGCGCATCGTCGAAAGTCTTGCAAAAAATCAAAATTGGTCAATTGCACGGCGGTATGTTCGCACCCACCGATTTCACGAAACAATACAGCGATATGAACTTGTACGGCTTGCCATTTGTCTTCGAGTCCTGGGAAGAGATGCGCTACGTGCGGGAGCAGATGGATGCGGATCTGGCGGCGGGCTTTGAGCGGCATAACTTTGTGACATTCGGATTCGTCGGGTCGTTTGCGATGATTCTTTCCAACAAACCCGTACGTAACCAATCCGACCTGCGCGGCAAAAAGGTCTGGTTACCGGAAGGTGACCTGATTAGTTTCGAGGCATTGAAAGCGCTGAATTTGTCGCCGGTTTCGCTGCCAGTGACTGATGTGCTGACCGGACTGCAGACAGGCTTGCTGGATATGGCGGCAATCCCGCCGGAAGTCGCGGTCGCCCTGCAATGGCACACCCGCGTCAGGTACTTCACTGATATGCCGCTCCTGTACGCGATGTCGTTCCTCGCGATCGACAAACGAACGCTCGATAAGCTATCGGCAAATGACCAGGCGGTCCTGACTGAAGTGCTTTCTGAGACCTTTGTCAGGATGGATGCCAGGATGCCGTTCGAGTCACTGGATGCAACCGAGGCGCTGGTCAATATCGGCATTCAAAAAATTATTCCTGACGAAGGCGAACTTGATAAACTGCTTGTGAGCATGAGCGAAACCAATCTCGGCTTGGCAAAGAATGGATTACTTCCGCTCGCCCTGTTCGAAACGATGCAAGGGCATATCAGTGATTTCCGTAACGGTGGCCCGCAAACGGAATTCGGCGCGCTAAGCGGGAACTGATCTTGTCCGAAACAACGGGGCTCGCGGACCGCCTGGAGCGCTGGGGCAGCGCTGCCGAAAATGCGGCACTGGTTATCCTTCTTGGAGCACTGATGCTCCTGGCCGTCGGCCAGATTGCGATGCGAGTGTTTTTCAGTTTCGGTTTTATCTGGGCCGACGAGCTGGTCAAGCTGCTGGTGCTGTGGATAGCCCTGGTCGCGTCCATCGCCGCAAGTCGCAGTAACCGGCATTTGCGCATCGACGTGCTGTCGAATTTCGTTGCCGCAAAGTATGCACGTTTCCCAAGACTTATCGTCGATGCGTTCGCCGCATTGATGTGTGGCGTGCTGGCATGGCAATCCTGGCGATATGTGCAGCTGACCATTGAGTTTGAGGACACCGTCCTCGTAGACCTGCCGGCATGGATCGCCTATGGCATTTTGCCGCTGTCATTCGGATTGATGTGCTATCGCTTCCTCCTGACATCAGGCGGCGAACTGATGCGGATTTTCCAGCCTGAAGCTGATGCGGAGCAGGGCGAATGATCCTCCTGAGCATTGGCTTGATCCTGCTGGCGATATTCGGCGCGCCGCTTTTTACAGTAATCGCCGCCAGTGCCATGCTCGGCTATCACCAGGAAGGCATCGATCTGATGGCCATCGCGATCGAGGTGCTGGGCATCGCCAGCATGCCGATGCTATCGGCGATTCCGCTGTTTACTTTCGCGGGTTACCTGCTGAGTGAAAGTAACGCCCCGCACCGCCTGGTGCGTCTTACTGACGCACTGCTTGGCTGGATGCCCGGCGGCCTGGCGATGGTTGCGCTTGCTGCGTGTGCATTCTTTACCGCATTCACGGGCGCGTCCGGGGTCACGATTATTGCACTCGGTGCAATCCTCTATCCGGCATTGAAGCAGGACGGTTATCCGGACAATTTCAGTCTCGGACTGGTCACGACCTCAGGCAGTCTCGGCTTGCTCTTTGCGCCGTCACTGCCACTCATCCTGTACGCCGTCGTGGCCGAGGTTTCCATCGACAACCTGTTCCGCGCCGGGATATTGCCAGGCCTGCTCATGCTGGTTCTGTTGTCTGGCTACAGCCTGTGGATCGCCCGCCACAGCAGCAAAAAGCTCACGCCATTTTCCTGGAGAGAACTCGCCTCGGCGCTCAATGCCGCCAAATGGGAGCTGCCGTTGCCGATCGTGGTACTCGGCGGAATTTACTCAGGTTACTTCGCAGTATCTGAAGCAGCGGCAGTCACCGCGCTTTATGTGCTGCTGGTCGAGGTCGCTATTCTTCGGGAAATCACGTTGAAAGAATTGCCCAAAGTCATGCGAGAATCGATGCTGCTGGTTGGCGGTATTCTGATTATCCTTGGCATGTCGCTGGCATCTACCAATTACATGATCGATGCAGGAATCCCGCAACAGCTGCTGGGATACATCACCGAATACGTTTCGAGTCAGGGCAACTTCCTCATCCTGCTGTTCGTTTTCCTGCTGCTGCTGGGCGCGATACTCGACATCTTTTCGGCGATTGTGCTCGTCGTACCCCTGATTTTGCCGATCGCGATGCTATATGGCGTCAACGAGTATCATCTCGGCATCGTATTCCTGGCCGCGATGCAACTTGGCTACCTGACGCCGCCGGTCGGCCTCAACCTGTTTATCGCCAGCTTCCGTTTCGAACGGCCGATAATGCATGTCTACGCGGCGACTTTCCCGTTCCTGATCATTCTGGCAGTGTCGGTGCTGATTATTATGTACCTGCCTGCCCTGTCGCTGCTGCTGGTGCCGGATTGATGGCAAGAGCTCGCCACGTTTTAAGTTTTAACAAGGATTGAATGTGGGCTACGCTAAAACTGCATTACTCATCTTTATCGGGCTGGTCATCAGTCTCGATGTGTCGGCACGGGCAGAGTTGGACCTGTCGGACATTCAGCTTCCGCCCGGATTCTCGATCGAGATCTGGTCTGATGAGGTACCGAATGCACGCTCGCTGGCGCTTGGCGAAAACGGCACAGTATTTGTGGCAACGCGGCGGGATGGCCGTGTCTATGCGTTAATCCCGCACGCTGATGCCAGCCCGAGCGTCATTACGCTCGCCGAGAACCTGATCATGCCGAATGGCGTCGCCTTCCATGAAGGTGATCTTTATGTCGCCGAGAACCACAGGATCACGCGATATCCCGATATCGAGGCAGCTCTGCCGGACGTGCCTGAAGCAGAAGTTATCATCGACACGCTGCCGACGGAGCGCCATCACGGCTGGCGGTACATTGATTTCGGACCGGACGGCAAGCTCTATATTGCCATCGGCGCACCTTGCAACATTTGCGACAGGGAAGGTTTCGCAAATATCAGCCGCATGAATGCGGATGGCACGGAGCAGGAAATTGTTGCCGCCGGAATACGCAATTCCCTCGGGTTTACCTGGCATCCCGAAACCGGCGATCTTTGGTTTACCGACAATGGCCGTGACTTGCTCGGGGACGAAGTACCGCCGGGAGAACTCAATCATGCGCCGCGGCTCGGAATGCACTTCGGATTTCCGTATTGTCACGGCGGCGACATCCAGGATCCCGAGTTCGGAGATCAGGGCGATTGCGCTGACTTCGAACCGCCGGCACAGAAGCTGGGCCCGCACGTCGCCCCCCTCGGAATGCTTTTTTACGATGGGACAATGTTTCCGCTCGAATACAAGGGGCAGGCATTCATCGCCGAACACGGGTCCTGGAATCGCTCGCAGAAGAGCGGATACCGGGTTACGCTGGTCAGAATGGAGCGCGGCAGGGCCGTCGGTTACGAGGTATTCGCGGAGGGCTGGCTGCAGAACGAAGAGGTGTCCGGCCGACCTGTGGACCTGCTGGTCATCGGCGATGGTTCGCTGCTGCTCAGTGACGACCAAAATGGGGTTATTTACCGCATTAGTTACACGCGACCCATGGATGAAGGTGTAGCATTGCTGTCCGGAATATCGAATCCGGAACCATAAAATTCGTTTTGCAGGAGCCCGCCCTGGAGGGCGAATGATGCCTGGAAGATTTTGTATGAGCCCTTCCTAAGCGGGCGATGTTCATTGTCAGGAGTTCCAGATGAGTAAGCGCGCGTCGTTCGCAAGAATCTTTTCGATGTTGTGGTCGGGCATAGACGGTGTGCGCAAGGTGCTGCACCTCTTGATCCTGTTGTTCATTTTCTCAATCGTGCTTAGTGCCCTGTCGTCGCAAGTGCCGACGATGCCATCGCAAGCGGTGCTGGTGATTCGACCGGTCGGCATCCTTGTTGATCAGCTCGCCGGTGATCCGTGGGATCGCGCGCTGCAGGAATTGCTCGGCGAGGAGAATCCGCAAACGCTGGTGCAGGATATTCTCGATGGGCTGGCCTACGCGAAAGACGACAACCGCATCAAGGCGGTGGTGCTGGATTTGTCCGCGATGCCTGGCGGGGGCTTGAGCAAGCTGCAGCGGATAGCTGCCGCGATCGATGACTTTCGCTCCAGCGGCAAGCTGCTTATCGCGAATGCCGACTACTACGGACAGGGCGCGTATTACCTGGCTGCGCATGCCGATGAGGTGTACATGCATCCGGATGGTTTGTTCCTTTTGCGCGGCTTCGGTATTTATATAAATTATTACAAGGGGTTACTCGATAAACTTCAAGTAGATTGGAATGTATTCAAAGTTGGCACGCACAAGTCGGCGCCGGAACCTTATACCCGGGACAGCATGTCTGCCGAGAACCGGGAGGCAATGTCCAGCCTGCTCGATCAGCTCTGGAGTCTCTACAAGGACGACGTAATGGCGGCCCGGGGGCTCGAACAAAACACCATTGATGACCTGATGAGCAACCTGGTCGAGTACACCGAGACACTGAATGGCGACCTGGCGCAGATGGCCCTTGATTTCGGGTTTGTGGACGGATTGCTGACACGCGAAGAGTTTCGCGCGCGGATTATTGAGGTATCAGGCACCGAGGTAGATGAGCACGGCGACTATCCCGCCACGGATCTTGATGATTACCTGTCCCAGATGCGTCTCATCAAGGGCGATGCTGAAGCGGAAGAAAATATCGCAATCGTGGTTGCCGCTGGTGAAATTCTCAATGGCTCGCAACCGCCTGGAACTATTGGTGGCGATTCGACTGCCAAATTGCTGCGCAGGGCACAGAATGATGAATCCGTCAAAGCGGTGGTGCTGCGCGTGGATAGCCCGGGCGGCAGCGCGTTTGCATCGGAGCTTATTCGCAACGAGGTGGAGGCATTGAAGGCAGCCGGCAAACCGGTCGTCGTTTCAATGAGTAGCGTTGCTGCATCCGGCGGCTACTGGATTTCGATGGCCGCTGACCGCATTTTCGCGTCGCAGTACACGATTACCGGGTCGATCGGTATATACGGCATGTTCCCGACCTTTCAACGCTCACTCAACGCGATCGGCATCACCACCGATGGCGTGGGATCGACGTTCTGGGCGGGCGAGTTACGCCCCGACCGCGAAATGACCGACGAAACCCGGACGATGTTTCAGCTGATTATCAACAAGGGCTATGACGATTTCATCAGCAAAGTCGCGATGCATCGCGGCATCGATAAGCATGATGTAGACACGATCGCGCAAGGCCAGGTGTGGACCGGCAACGAAGCATTTGAACGCGGACTCATTGACGAGATCGGCGACATGGATGCCGCCATCGCATTTGCTGCAGAACTCGCGGAACTCGAAAGTGGCAGTTATGGTATGAAATATTTCGAAAAAGAACTGAGTCCTGGCGAGCAATTCGCACTCGATCTGATGAGCCGCGTGAAGTGGCTTGGATTCAACCCGGCTAGCCTCACCTCAAAACGGACCTCTGTCGAACGCGTCGCAAATATCCTGGATGACGCGATTTCGCCGCTGCTGCGTCTGAACGATCCGAAGGGCGTCTACGCGCGCTGCTTCTGTGTATTCGAATAAGGACAGTGCCAATTATTGCACCCGAGCAGTTGTTAACGTCGGCTGTCCGAGCACTATTGCTCGCTGGCGCTCGGCTTTGGCCTCTAACCGATCAACGATCGTCACGAATCGCGGATCCAACTGTAAGTGTCGAAACGCGTAGTTGCCCGCTACGTGAATCTGCCATCCGAAGATAAGATTGTGCTGCACGGCCTTTTCAAGCATGGCCAAGGTCGCGTCATCGTCGCCTTGCATTGCCAGCACTCTCGCCTCCATTAAATAATATTCATTGCGAGGCGCGACGCTGTGCTGTTCATTACTGCCCAGACGAACTTCGACCGCATTTTCTATCAGCTCGGATACTTTCTCTGAATCACCGCGTTCGGCATAGGCGCAGGCGAGAGCAACCAACCACTGGCCGCGCTCTAGCGTCTCCATCATTTTTCCATCGGTGTCGATATACCGTCCCATTCCGGGAATAGTCCCCGCAGTTGGCAGCGTGTCTTCCAAAAGCTGGATTGCGTAATCAACGCGGCCATCATCCAGGAG
>JADFGH010000118.1 GCA_022567775.1 Pseudomonadota bacterium
TTTAGAAAATACTTGTACTTTTGATTGCACTAAGTTAACTTGCAGAACTAATCAAGTTTGTGATTCAAAATTAGAAAGATGTGTTTGCCCTCAAAGTTATAGGTTCTGTGATAACCAGGCTAAGTGTATTCCTGAGGATCATTGTTGTTCTAGATTTGATTGCGGTATTGATGAGAAGTGTATTAAGACTGTTAATTCTGCTGAACTTTGTTTAGAAGGGGATGGCAGGGCTTGTAAATTATTCGACACCACCAGAGATAAAGTTTTAAATCTAAATAACAAGGAGTTTAGAATTAAATTAGAAAATTTCGAGTACACAAATAAAGTAAGTGTTTTAGTTAATGAAAATAAGTATGAATTGATTTCTGATAGTGGGACTAATTTGGGTGATGGTTTTATTCTTAAGATTAAGAAGATAAGGGAAACAGGAGGGTCCTGTATAGATTTTGATTTGGATAAAAATGACTAAATTAACTGTTTGTGGTTTAATGGATAATGATGAAGCCCATATTGAGAGATTTTTCCATTCTTTAAGAAATGTGGTTGATGAAGTAATTCTAGGAGATTTAGGTTGCACTGATAAAACTACTGAAATTGCAAAGAGATTTAATGCTAAAATTATAACAATTCCTAAAGATGCAGATTTTTCTCAGGCTAGAAATTTATTATTAGAAAAAGCAACTAGCGATTGGATTTTAATTCTTGATGCTGATGAGATTATTCATAATTTTGATTTGCAGCCAACAGATTCCAAAAAATATCGATTGATGTTTATGGTGAATATGTTTCATTTAACATCCGATGAAATCAGGAACGTTTTCTCGGATGTTCAGGATGTACTCGCACAGAAAGCGGCCGCGACGCCACCGGGAGAGTGGGTGCGAGGCTTCATGTACGACGATACCAAGTTCGAGGAGGAACGTGCCCTCAATCTCAGGGATCTCGACGATGCCGTGCCGAATCATCCGGTGTACGTTGCGCACCGCGGTGGACACACGATCGTTGTCAACTCGAAGGCGTTTGAAGTTGCCGGTATCGACAGGGATACGCCTGACCCTGTGGGTGGCAAGTTTTATCGTGAAGATGGCGAATTCACCGGCAAAGTCGCAGAGTACGCCACTCGTCCATTTCGTCTTCTGGCAATCCCGCAAGTCGATCGCGCTCAGCTAATGCAAAGCGCGATTCTTTCATCCAAGGCGATGGCTGCCGCCGGCCTGACATCGACAACAGACGCCGGGTGCAATCGGGACCGCTTTGTCGCCTACAACGATGCCCGTGACGCGGGCGAGCTGGCATTCCGAATATCTGTAATGCCGCGTGGTGGCGAATTCTATGATGGCCTCAAGAAGGCCGGAGTTTCGTCCGGATTTGGTGACGACATGATAAGGATCGGCGCCGCTAAATTCGGCGCGGACGGTTCCGCATCAGAACGCACGATGTATATGAGTACACCGTACGAGGGCACTGACGACCACGGCATACTGACGATGACGCAGGAGCAGATTGACGATGCAGTGGACGATGCCGTCGCGCACGGTTTCCGGGTGGGAATTCACGCCAACGGCGACTGGACCATCGACATGGTTCTCAAGGCCTACGAAAGAGTGCTCAAAAATCACCAGGGACCGAATCCGCGGCATCGAATCGAACATTGCTCATTGATCAACGACTCGCTGCTGGCGCGCATCAAGGCAGCCGGTGTCGTGCCGACGCCGTTCTATACCTACGCGCATTATCACGGCAACAAGTGGGTCGACTATGGCGAAGAGAAGATGGAATCGATGTTTGCGCATCGCAGCTTCCTGGATGCCGGCATCCCGGTGGCGCCGGCATCCGATTACGGCCCGGGGCCCTACGAACCGATGATGGCGATCCAGAGCATGGTGACCCGCAAAGACATGCGCGGACGAGTCTGGGGGCCGAGCCAGCGCATCTCCGTTACCGAAGCGATGCGTATCTGCACGATGCATGGAGCTTATGCCTCGTTTGAAGAGAACATCAAGGGCTCGCTGGAAGCCGGCAAGCTGGCCGACTTCGTCATCCTCGAGCAGGACCCGCACGAAGTTGATCCGGATACCATCAAGGAAATCAGGATCATACAGACAGTCATGGGCGGCCTGACGACCTACGAGGCCTGATTTGCAACCATCGCGTAACCTTTTCGGTTGACGGGCCCTATAAGTCTGTAAATCACTAATTCCTGAGGATTTACAATGTTGGCAACGCGACTATTCCTGTTCCTGCTGCTTTTCGGCTTGCCGTTGCATGGTGGCGCTGCGGTGTCCGCCGATGACCTGCCGGGCGATACGGTCTGGTATCTGTACGCCGATCTCGATTTGATGAGAACCGCTGAATCCGGCAAGGGTTTTTCCGAGTGGTTCGACGCCGAAATTGCCGCCGATATACACGAGGAAACCGGCATCGATCTGAGTTCTGAAGTGGATTCGATAACCGCGTATTCGGATGCCAGCAACGGCACCGTCATTCTGATCGATGGTCCGGTAACCAAAGAGACGCAGGACAAGTTACTTGCGCTCGCCGCAATGCGAGGCTATGTCGATACCCGCGAATATGACGGCAAAACCTATTATTTTGTGGGCGACGAGGATGATTCCGGCGGCAGCGGTCGCGACCCGTTCGACGATCTCGGGGATTCGACGTATTTCAGCTTCGGCATCGCCAACAAGGCAATCATTGCCTCGAGTGAGAATCAGCTGAAGGCGATGCTCGACAACGGCGGCAGGATTGTCGGCAGCCGGAGCCATGACGGGGCGCTATTCGTGTTGACTGCCGACATGAGTTTCGTGCAGGCCGGCCTGCGCACCAACAGCCTGGCAGACGAAGACGAGGATGATGACGATGGCTGGGGATCGAATATCCTGAGGAACACCGAACAGGCGGCGATATTGATTGCAGAACGCTCCGGACAGATCGCTATCGAGGCACAGCTAAAGTCAAAGGACCCGAAAATTGCCGCCTCGATTGGTGGCATCATCAACGGCCTGATCAGCCTGCAGGCATTCAACTCGGAACTCGGGCCCGAAGTGCAAAGTCTGATTGAGAACACCAGGGTCGAGGTGAACGGAAATGTCCTGACGATCAATACGGTAATTGATCCGGCTCTGGTCGCCGAGATGTTGAACGACTGAGCGTGGCTGGTCCGTGCAGGGTGGGGGCTGGGAAAGAGAGTGATAAGCGATGAGCAACTTGTCGAGGAATCGCTGGCCGGATCTGCGCTGGCGTTCAGCGACCTGGTTGAACGGTACCAGGAGCGCCTGCTGCGGTACTTGCTCACGCGGTCCGGGAATCGCGCGGATGCGGAGGATGCGGTTCAGGACACTTTCATCAGTGCGTATCGCTATCTGTACAGCTATAACCCGCGCTGGCGATTCAGCACCTGGATTTACAGGATCGCGATCCGCAATGCGGCGCGCCAGCCGCAGGGAGAGATTCGGGACGTCGATGTCATCGCTGATGAGAATGCGCCCGACCCGCTCGAGGAGTGCATTGTCGCCTGCGAACGGGAGAACGTATGGCTGACCGCAAAGCGCCTCCTCAATCAGGATGCATATGCGGCGATGTGGCTGAGGTACGTGGAGGACATGTCGATTAAAGAGATTGCAAGGGCACTGGACAAGACGCAGTCGTGGACCAAAGTGACCCTGTTGAGAGGCCGTCGCAGCTTAAGCGCAGAGCTCGCAGAGGGCGCATCGGGAGCGGCCGGGAGGCAAATTTATGGACGAATTTGAGCACAGACTGAAACTTGATGCGCAAGCTATCCGCGCCGGGATTTCGCCCGAGCTACGGTCGCGGATCGATGCCTCGCTGCGGGCGACAGAGCAGATCCGGCCGGTCCCGGAATCCCCTGCCCCGGGCATGAATCTCTGGTGGGCCAGCAGCCTGACCGGGCTGGCTGCGGCCGTCATTGTGATTGTCCTGATTAACTGGAATGGACCGTCTACAGTACCGGCGCCGCTTGAGCAGGTAGCTGATCGCACCGTGCCGGTCGCTGTCGATGAGCTTCAGGGCCTCTATCCACCGTGGTTGATCAAGACCGCCGATTTCGCAAGTCCGCTTGAGGAGGAACTCGCCAGGCTGCAGGCTGACATCGAAAGGGCCCGGGAAAACGTCAAAAAGGACATCGATTTCACTTTCTGAACCGCTGTGAATTGTCTCGGCATCTGTAACCGGGACAGGTCACTAATAATGCCGGTGCAAAAATCGTTTAGACTAAAGGGGCCGTGATCGGCTCCTTTTTTGTCTCAATAATCAGAACATAAAGGCAATCGCCATGCAGACGCTCATGAGTATCGCAGGAATGTTCGTTCTTCTGGCCATCGCATACTTGCTGTCCACCGATCGCAAGGCGATCAATCGACGTACGATCATGACGGCTTTTGCGGTGCAGATCGGAATCGCCGGACTGATCATGTTTGTACCGCAAGGCAGCGGTTTTCTCGATGTAGTCGTCCGCGGTGTGCAGCACGTCATCGATTTCGGCAACGATGGTATCGACTTCGTGTTCGGCGCAAACACCAGGCGGACTCTCGGTTTCACGATTGCACTCAATGTCCTCCCCGTTATCGTATTTTTCTCAGCCTTGATGTCCGTTCTGTATTACTTCGGGGTCATGCAATGGGTAATTTCGATCGTCGGTGGCTGGCTGCACAAGTTGCTGAAGACCAGCCATACGGAATCGATGTCCGCGGTATCCAACATATTTGTCGGGCACACTGAAGCGCCACTGGTGGTGCGGCCTTACCTGGCTAACATGACCCAATCGGAATTGTTTGCGGTCATGACCGGTGGTTGCGCCACGATTGCCGGTGCGGTCATGGCTGCGTATGCCACGATGGGCGTGGATCTCAAATACCTGATCACCGCCAGTTTCATGGCGGCGCCTGGCGGGCTTTTGATGGCGAAGATGCTCATGCCGGAGACCGAGCACCGGGACGTGCAGTTCGATCCCGGTGAAACCGGCGGCATCGAAAAACCCGTCAATATTTTCGATGCCATTGGCAGTGGTGCAGCAACCGGCCTGACGCTTGCGCTCAATGTAGGCGCCATGTTGCTGGCGTTTGTTGCAATGATCGGACTGGTGAACGGCATCCTGGGCGGCATCGGCGGCTGGTTTGGCGTCGAAGACCTGACGATGCAGGGCATCCTCGGCGTGGCCTTCGCACCGATTGCGTTTGTCATCGGCGTGCCCTGGGATGAGGCATTGCAGGCAGGCAGCCTGATCGGGCAAAAGATTGTGGTCACCGAGTTTTATGCGTACATCAGCTTTGTCGAAATCAAGGAGACGCTCAGCCCGCACACGCAGGTCATTGTTACGTTCGCGCTTTGCGGCTTCGCCAATTTCACCTCGATAGCGATCTTGCTTGGCGGGCTTGGCAGCATCGTGCCGAGCCGCAGAAAAGACGTGGCAAGGCTTGGTCTCAGGGCGGTAATCGGCGGTACACTGGCAAACCTGATGAGTGCGGCTCTGGCCGGGCTGTTCTTTTCCCTCCAGTAGACAAGGCTTCAACAATGGGCAGAGCAATCATCCTCGTGATGGACTCCTTCGGCATCGGCGCGACTGCCGATGCAGAACGCTTTGGCGATGTCGGTGCTAACACGCTTGGAAGCATTGCCAGGGAGCGCAGCGCGAGTGCTGCCGGGCCTCTCAAGCTACCGAACCTGACGCGCCTGGGGCTGATGCATGCGGCACAAGAAAGTGCCGGTGAATTTCCGGCGGGCGCAGAGACGGATGCGAAAGTCATTGGCGCCTACGGTTTCGCCAGCGAACTCAGCACCGGCAAGGATACGCCGAGCGGTCACTGGGAGATCGCGGGTGTGCCGGTGTTGTTTGACTGGGGATATTTCACCGCTAAGACGGACACGTTTCCGCCCGAGCTCCTCGAAAAACTGATCGAACGCGCCGATCTTCCCGGTGTGCTGGGCAATTGCCATTCATCGGGAACAACCATCATTGCCGAGCTTGGTGAGGAACACATGGCAAGCGGCAAGCCGATCGTTTACACGTCCGCTGACAGTGTTTTCCAGATTGCCTGCCATGAAGAGTCGTTCGGGCTGCAGCGGCTGTACGATCTTTGCGACATCGCCCGCGAACTGGTCGACGAGTACAAGATAGGCCGCGTCATCGCAAGGCCTTTCATTGGGTCGAACAGTGGTGACTTCGTGCGCACCGGGAATCGCAGGGATCTTACCGATCCGCCGCCCTCGCCGACGCTGCTCGACAAACTGGTTGCCAGTGGCGGTGAAGTAATCAGCGTTGGCAAGATCGCGGACATCTACGCGCACCGGGGCATCACACAGAAAATCAAGGCGACGGGAAACGCCGCTTTATTCGATGCGACGCTCGAGGCATTGTCGTCGGCGCCTGACCGTTCAATTGTTTTTACGAACTTCGTCGACTTCGACATGTTGTATGGCCATCGGCGTGATGTCGATGGCTATGCCGAGGCGCTGGAGTATTTCGACAATCGTCTGCCCGAACTTTACGAACTAATGAACGATGACGATGTGCTGATCATATGCGCGGACCATGGTTGCGACCCGACCTGGCCGGGAACGGATCACACGAGAGAGCACATACCGGTGCTTGTTTACGGTGCAGGCGTCGTCGCAGGATCGTTGGGCAAGCGGGAGACGTTTGCCGATATCGGCCAGAGCCTTGCCGGATTTTTCGGCCTCGCACCATTGGAATACGGGCTCAGCTTCCTGGCCTGAGCCGTGAGCTCAGCCCCGCCGTTCAGGCACTGTCCGATTAAGTTGGCATCGACAGGCCGTTTTTGCCGGGACCAGTCATTCAATCGATTGGCAGCGCGCTGCCGCGACGGGCTCGAACCGGCCAGGAGTAGACCTTGGATCTAGCCAACAACAGCCTTTGCGATCCGTGCGACATGACGCAGATCGGAGC
>JADFGH010000119.1 GCA_022567775.1 Pseudomonadota bacterium
AACCGTCAACGGAAAAAAATCACGGCCTGGATCGGCTGTCTTTCGGCCAACCGCAGTGACCAGCACCATCGTTTCGGCCATGTTGACCAGAACGGCCCCGTCAGCCTGTCGCGCTATCGCGCCTGTTTCAATGGAAACCTGGTGTTCTCCGTATTGGAACGTCTTTTTGGTTACTTTCACTTTAATACTCGAATATTAGATTAGATGGCACGACTGGCCGTCCCGTACCCGTTTCAGGGCCGACAGATGGATTAGTTCATTGCCTTAAGGCGCCGGTTACAAATTAACGACGGAGACCGAGCCGTGATATCAGCTCGCGGTACCGGTCCTGATCTTTTTCCTTCAGATAGTCGAGCAACTTGCGCCGCTTGTTAACCATCTTCAAAAGACCCTGCCGGGAATGGTGATCCTTCTTGTGCTCGCCGAAATGTTCGGTGAGTTCTGAAATTCGTTTGGACAGCAGTGCTACCTGAACCTCAGGCGATCCTGTGTCTGCTTTGCCGCGGGCATAATCCGCGATGATGTTGCTCTTACTCTCACTTGAAAGTGGCATCTCTAAGAAACTCCAATCGTTCTTTTTATCTTCTGGCCCTTAATTTTAAGCGCGCTATTCTAGCGTCAGTTTCGCTCCAGTAACAGCTAAATACACCGAAAAATCAGGCTTTTTTGCCTGACTCATCTGTCTGCTCCCGGCGCGGTGATTTCCTCGAATCAGCCCGCCAGCCTGAAAATTCGTCGCGGCGCCAGCATGCCATCGCTGCCCAGCTGCCCAACGCCGAGAAAGCGCTCCTCGCCGGCGTAGACCCGTACCAGCCCTTGTGCCCCGCCGGCGGCCTCCGCGACCGCCTGACCACTGCAAAAGCGCTCTGCCGCGTCCTCTGGCAGGTGGCAATCCGGCCATGAAGACAGTGCCGTGTCTGCAGGCAGCAGCCGTGCGCGAAGTGCTTCCGGCCCTGCCTCGGCAACCCGCTCGGCGCCTGCCAGATCGAGCATATCCTCAGCACGGAATTGACCGACGGTCTCACGGTGCAGCCGGGCCGTATGCGCCACGGTGCCGGCCGCCCTGGCAATGTCCTCGACCAGCGTCCTTATATAAGTGCCTTTTGAGCAATGCACGCGCAAAACCAGCCGGTTACCGCTGCTTTCCAGCAGGCGGATATCGTGAATCCGAATGCGACGTGCATCGCGATCGACGACCAGCCCTTTTCGGGCCAGTTCATACAGTCGCTTGCCATCCTTCTTCAGCGCCGAAAACATCGGCGGCACTTGTTCAATTTCCCCGCGAAATTTTTCGAGCAGCTGCTCCCAGCCGCGCCGGTCCAGATCCGGGACTTCTGCCGTCTCCGTGATTTCGCCGTCGGCATCACCGGTATTGGTCGCTTCTCCCAGCCTGGCCACTACGCGATATGTCTTGTCGGCTTCCAGCAGGTAAGCGCAGACCTTGGTTGCCTCGCCAAAGCACAATGGCAACATTCCGGTCGCTGCCGGATCGAGGCTGCCAGTATGGCCAGCCTTTTTCGCTCGCAGCAGCCTTTTGACTTTCTGCAAAGCCTGGTTCGAGGTAATTCCCGCCGGCTTATTCAGCAGCAGCAGTCCATTCACAGGCACGGCAGTTGACCGGGCACCGTCATTTGCTGTCATCGTGAGACTACCTGCTGCTATCTGCGTTGCTCGCATCGTCGATCAAGCTGCTGATCGCGACGCCATGAGCGACGCTGTCGTCGTGCACGAAACGCAGCTCGGGTACATGCCTGACGGTCAGTTCATTCGCCAGCCTGCGGCGCAGGAATCCTGAGGCACGTTGCAGACCTTCGATCGCCGTTTTTGGGTTGTCATCGGGATTCAGGAGGCTGAAGTAAATCTTTGCGACGCTCAGGTCCCTCGACAACTCCACCACTGTCAGCGACAAACCCGCAAGACCCGGATCCTTGGTTTCAAAACGAATCACCTCGCTCAAGATTCGTTGTAGCTGCGCACCGAGGCGTTGATTGCGTGAAAACTCTCGAGGCATCTCTTGCTTCCTGGAAACAGTGAATCAGTCGAGCGTACGTGCGATTTCCACACGCTCGTAACATTCGATCTGGTCACCGACCTTGACATCATTGTAATTCTTGACGCCGATACCACACTCGGTGCCGGATTTAACTTCTTTGACGTCGTCTTTGAAGCGCCGCAAAGATTCGAGTTCGCCTTCGTATATGACGACGTTGTCGCGCAGCACGCGAATCGGGTTGGACCGTTTCACCAGGCCTTCCGTGACGATGCAGCCGGCGATATTGCCGAGTTTCGGAGAAGTGAAGACTTCCTTGACCTCAGCAAGACCCACAATATTTTCACGAATCTCGGGAGCCAACAGGCCGCTCAAAGCAGCTTTCACGTCGTCAATCGCCTCGTAGATGATGCTGTAGTAGCGAACATCGACGTTGGATTCCTTGATCGCCGCCCGGGCAGCACTGTCTGCCCGGACATTAAAACCGATGATCACCGCATTGGAGGCAGCCGCCAGTGTTGCATCAGACTCCGTGATACCGCCGACGCCCGAACTAATCACCTTCACTTTAACTTCGTCGGTTGAGAGCTTGTTCAGCGCATCCCGCAATGCTTCGGTACTGCCGTGCACGTCGGATTTGATCAGGACCGGGACGGACTTGCCTTGCGCTTCGGTCATCTGGCTGAACATATCCTCAAGCTTCGATGCCTGTTGCTGCGCAAGCTTGGATTCGCGAGATTTACTTCGCCTGTACTCAGCAACCTCCCGGGCTTTGCGCTCACTCCTGACAACCAGGAAATCGTCGCCCGCGTTTGGCGTTTTTGACAAGCCGAGCACCACCACCGGACTCGATGGTCCCGCTTCCGTTATCGATTCGTGGGACTCGTCAAACATGTTTCTCACGCGGCCGAATTCTTCACCGGCAATGAGCATGTCGCCTTGCTTTAAAGTGCCAGCCTGCACCAGCACGGTTGCCACCGCGCCACGGCCTTTTTCAAGGCTTGATTCGATCACGACGCCCCGGGCCGGCCCCTCAGCGATCGCTTTAAGGTCCATCATCTCGGCCTGCAGTAAAACGGAATCCAGCAACGCATCGACGCCTTCCCCGGTCTGCGCGGAAACCAGCGCGAACAGTTGCTCGCCACCCCAGTCTTCGGGAATTACTTCATGCTGTGAAAGTTCGTTCTTGACCCGCTCCGGGTCGGAATTCTCCTTGTCGATCTTGTTGATCGCGACCACGATCGGTACGCCGGCCGCTTTGGCATGTTCGATGGCCTCGATCGTCTGTGGTTTGACGCCATCATCGGCGGCAACCACCAATATAACGATGTCGGTGGCCCGGGCGCCACGAGCACGCATCGCCGTGAAAGCGGCATGACCCGGCGTGTCCAGGAAGGTAATTTTCCCCTTGTCGGTATCGACCGCGTACGCACCGATGTGCTGTGTAATACCACCTGCCTCCCCGGCAGCAACCTTGGTGTGGCGAATATAATCGAGCAGCGTCGTCTTGCCGTGATCGACGTGCCCCATGATCGTGACGACCGGCGCCCTTGGGACCTCGTCACCCGTTGCAACCTCGTCCGCCAGCAGGGTTTCGTCGATATCCGTGCCACTAACCGGCTTGGCGACATGACCAAACTCTTCCACCACCAGGATTGCAGTGTCCTGGTCGATTACCTGGTTGATCGTCACCATGGCGCCCATGTTAAACAGGATCTTGACGACTTCGTTGCCCTTCACCGCCATCTTTTGTGCCAGCTCGGACACCGCAATGCTATCGGGAATCTCAACCTCACGGACGACCGGAGCCGTTGGTTTCTCGAAGCCGTGCTGTCCATCGGTGCTGATGCTGACCGGACGACGGCGAACCGGTGTCTTGCGCTTGCGCCGGCCGCTCTTGTCGCCGGCAACGTGCAATTCTTTGCGGCCATAGCGCGTATCCGGTGCCTTGCCTTTTTTCCTTTCCTTCTCCTTGGCGCGGCGCTCGCGGGCATCCTGTTCGGCTCTCTCGACGCGCGCCCGTTCTTCGGCGGCCTTTTCGGCGGCGTCACGGGCATCAGTTTCCGCCTGCTGCTTGGCTTCTGTTTCCTTACGCTTGTCTTCTTCAGCTAATTTTACGGCTTCTTCTTTTGCGGTCTTTTGACGCTCAATTTCGTGTTTCTCCGCATCCAGCAGTTCCTGGTCCTCGCGTCGTTTGGCATCCAGCGCCTCCTGGTCCTTCTGCGCCTGCTCTTCAAGAACGTCCCTTTTGATGTAGGTGCGCTTGCGTCGAACCTCGACGCTGACCGTACGCGAGCGTCCCTGGGCGCCGGCCAACCTGAGTTCGGACTGCGATTTGCGCCGTAATGTAATGCGACGTGGCGCGGCAGAGGTCGCAACCGACTCTTCCTGGCCGTGGCTTCGCCGAAGATGCGTCAACAGCTCGAGTTTTGCATCCTCGCTAATCGTGTCATCAGATCCATCGACCTTGATACCGGCTTCGTCGAGCTGCGTTATCAGCTTCTCGACCGGTACTTTCAGCACGTCGGCAAATTGTGCAATTGTGACGTCAGCCATAGTCAAACTCCGTCCTGGCCAGTGATCAGGCCTGCTGTTCAGCCTCGAACCAGTGTGCGCGTGCTTTCATAATCAGCGCCGCCGCTTGTTCCTGATCCATGTCAATTAAATCGAGCAAATCGTCCGTCGCCAGCTCAGCCAGGTCTTCACGTGTCACCACGCCCTCGCTCGCCATCTTGAACGCCAGGCTCTTGTCCATGCCCTCAAGGCTCAGCAGGTCATCTGCCGGTTCCGCCTCATCAATCTTTTCTTCCTGGACGATCGCCTGCGTCAAAAGCAAATCGCGGGCCCTGTTTCGGAGTTCAGCCACGATGTCCTCATCGAATTCCTCGATTTCAACCAATTCCGAGGTCGGCACATAAGCAACCTCTTCAATCGTCGAGAATCCTTCCTGTACCAGTATCAATGCGACTTCCTCGTCGACATCGAGCTGTTTGGAGAATAGCTCCAGCAGTTCGCGCATCTCGGCTTCGCTCTTCTGCTCGGCGTCCGTCTCGGTCATCACGTTGAGTTCCCATCCCGACAACTCACTCGCAAGACGAATGTTCTGGCCACCCCGTCCGATCGCCTGGGACAATTTTTCCTCGTCTACGGCGATATCCATGCTTTGCGCGTCTTCATCGACAACGATCGACACAACCTCGGCCGGCGACATGGCATTGACCACGAACTGCGCCGGATTTTCATCCCAGAGGATGATGTCGACGCGTTCGCCGGCCAGTTCGTTTGAAACCGCCTGCACGCGCGAGCCGCGCATACCGACACAGGCACCAACGGGATCGATGCGCGTATCGTTGCTCTTAACAGCAATCTTTGCGCGCAGGCCCGGGTCCCTTGCCGCACCCCGAATTTCGATCAGTCCCTGGCCGACTTCAGGCACCTCGATCTTGAACAGCTCGACCAGGAATTGCGGCGAGGTTCGCGTCATGAAAAGTTGCGGACCGCGTGGCTCGGAACGTACTTCAATCAACAAAGCCTTCATCCGGTCCTGTGGCCGCACTGGCTCGCGCGGCACCATCTGTTCCCGGGACACGAAACCTTCGGCATTGCCGCCGAGATCGATGTAAACACCGTTGCGGTCAACACGTTTTACGAGACCGGACAGCAGTTCGCCTTCCCGGTCCTTGTATTCCTCGACAACCTGCTCACGCTCGGCCTCGCGCACCTTTTGCACGATAACCTGCTTTGCCGTCTGTGCCGCAATGCGTCCGAATTCAACCGAATCCATTGGTATCTCGACATAACCGCCCGGCTCGGCATTTTCATCGACATCCACCGCATCTATCATGCGCAGCTCGCGGTCCGGGAATTCCAGCTCGGTAGATTCATCCTCGAACACGAGCCACTGGCGAAATGTGTCGTATTCACCGGTTTCACGATCTATTGAAACCCGCACGTCGATATCTTCGCCATGCCGTCTTCGCGATGCCGTCGCCAGCGCTGCTTCGATGGCCTCGAAAATAATCTCTTTGTCGACGCCCTTTTCGTTCGAAACAGCGTCGACCACCATCAAAATCTCTTTAGTCATTGTCCAAAACTCCAAATATCGCCACTCCGCCTCAAGCAGACGGAATCAGCCGCGCGGATTCGATCGTCGCGATTCGCAAGCTGTGCGACTCGCCATCCACCTCGACTTCAATCTTTTCCTCATCTGCGGAGCGCAGTGCCCCGCGAAAATTCCTGCGCCCGGCCACCGGAAAACGCAGTTTCACGCGTATCGTCTCGCCGGTAAATCGCTGAAAATGCTCAGGCTTGGTCAGCTTGCGATCAAGTCCCGGCGACGAAACCTCCAGCGTGTAGTGCCCTGGCAGCGGATCCTCGACGTCGAGAAGCGCGCTCAACTGCCGGCTGACGATTTCACAGTCCGCCAAATCCACGCCGTCCGGCTTGTCGATAAACACCCGTACGATGCCGTCGCGGCCGCTGAGCTTCAGCTCAAGGTCCGATAATTCGTATCCAAGCTGCTCTATCGTCGGCTCGATCAGCTTTGCCAGCTGCACCTTCATATCCAGAAACTACTTTAACTAAATTCTGTAACTATCTATTCTAAAACCAAAAAATGGGCATATAGCCCATTCTTATTCTGCGGTACCTTGTGCCCTGGCATATGCGCCGGGCAACAAAAAACCCCATCGCGGGGCTTACTATCTACCAAGAACCTGGTAGCGGGGGCTCACTACAGACAAAGTCTGTAACGGTCTCACCAGCCGCCGCGCTGGCCGCGAATTATAGGGGTATAGCAGGCCGCGTGCAACGGGTCGATGGCGCCGTATAAACCGCCCCTCCGGGGTCCTGGCCCCAGGGCTGCGCCATTCACCTGGTAGTGTCGTGCGTCATTTACTTTGGACCCAAATA
>JADFGH010000120.1 GCA_022567775.1 Pseudomonadota bacterium
CCAAACAGAATACGGGCACCATGGAAATACTTCACCGCTGCGGCGCTTGAGGGCATATTCGCGCCTTCCGACACCGCGCGCAAGCCGTTGCCGACCAATGTTTTGGCGTCGTCGAGATCAAGCTCGTTTTGTGTTGCGCAGGGAAACGCGAAATTGCACGGAACGATCCACGGCTTTGCCGCACCAGCGTGATACTCGGCACCGCTGAATTTCTCCGCGTACTCCTCGATGCGACCTCGGCGGTTAGTTTTCAAGTCCTTAATGAATTCTAGTTTTTCCTCGTCGATACCATCCTTGTCGTAAATGAATCCCGACGAGTCGCTCGCGGTTACCGGCTTGCCTTTAAAGTGCAGAATTTTTTCGATCGCATGTTGAGCGACATTACCTGACCCCGAAACGAGGCATGTAGCACCCTCGATGTCTAAGTCCAGCCGATCGAGCATTGCCTGCATGAAGTATACGGCTCCGTACCCGGTGGCTTCCGTCCGTATCGGGCTGCCGCCAAACTCCATGCCTTTGCCTGTCAACACGCCAACGAAACGATTGGTAATTCTTTTGAATTGGCCAAACAGATAGCCAATTTCTCTGCCGCTGACCCCGATGTCACCAGCAGGAACATCTGTGTCTTCACCAATATGCCGGTACAGCTCAATCATGAACGCCTGGCAAAAGCGCATGACCTCGAACTCGCTCTTGCCCTTCGGATTGAAATTTGCTCCGCCCTTGGCACCACCCATGGGTAAGCCAGTCAGCGCATTTTTGAACGTTTGTTCGAAGGCCAGGAATTTTAGAACGCTTTGGTTTACAGATGGATGAAAGCGGAGTCCGCCCTTGAACGGCCCTATCGAATTATTGTGTTGAATCCGATAGCCACGATTGACGCGGATATGGCCATCGTCGTCCTGCCAGGTAACCCTGAACGATACGACGCGTTCCGGCTCGGCTATGCGCTCCAGCAACTGAAGATCATTGTAATGAGGGTGTTTCTCGATATACGGCAGCACATTGGCAGCAACCTCCGCTACTGCCTGAATGAATTCGGGCTGGCCTGGATTGCGTTTTTCTACGCCTGCAATGAACTCAGGGAGCGTTGGGACGTTTTCTCGGGACATCGGTGCGGTATCCTTTTGCGCCTGTTCGTTTTATTGGCAGCAGAGGTGACCGTAATAACGAAAATATCATGCAGTTAATGCCGGCGCTGGAGCGGCTACTTCACGATTCTATATTAATTTCGGAGGGATCATCAGGAAACTACTGTTGTTATTCTAAGTTACTCTTCAACATTACGAGCGTTGTCAGGTTCCGGCCTGGTCAAAGTCTAAGATTTCATCGTCAAAAAGCAATCAGGCCACCCTATGTCGTTGGATATTGGCTGAAATTATCCTGGCAGTTGCTGATTGCTCGCCTGCCGGGCGCAGATATGTGCGGCTCAGTCCACTTCGGCTAAATCGATGATCTGCGACCAGTGTCGTTGCCAGCCCGTTGCGTGCGAGCAGGACTTGACAATATGTCGCACCGCGCGCTCCCGAGCCGCAAAATAATCGTCGGTGATCGAGGGTGGAACATTGAGATCGTCGTGGCACTGCCAATGTACTTCGCTGACCTCGCCATGCCGGATTGCCGCTGGCATCAGCGGCGACAGATCGTCGAGCGGAGAATACCCGTGATAATCGGCCCAGGCTTGCGGGTCGAGATTGCCGGCAATGGTCGACAATGCGACCAGGTGGTCGGTACATGCGCTCATCCCGATAACAATGGCGCCACCGCCGGAGTAGCCAATAAGCTGGACAGTTTCTGCGCCAAGCTGCCGGGATAGCTGGTTTGCAGCGGTGCACATGCTGTCTACGACAACCCGGCTGTATCGATCGAAGGTCCACCATCTCTGGTCACATGCCTGGTCCGTCGCGGAACCAAAATAGCAGGGCCGTCCCAGGTAAACGGCAGGGTGTGTCGCGTCGTGCATCAGGCGCAATAACACGGGGTTGGCCGGCGTGGGGTCCACAGCGACGCGTCTCTCGTAGATCCACGGCCCGCCATCACCCTCCACATAAATGCGCAGATGGGATCCTTGCTCTCCGTTCCAAAGGACGAGATGCCGAAATCGTCCGCCATCAATCCGGCGGGATTCGAGGTCCCCTTCGATGGCCAGCTTTTGCCAGGCCGGTCGCAAGACACAAGCCGACATTTGCAGCAGACAACAAACGGCAACAAGCATGAAAGGAAAACGTTGCATAAACGTCGATCGCCCGCTGGGGCGGGCTCCTACGAGAATCTTGCTCATTCGCGCGTCCAAAAATTATCGGAACGATGCGCATGAACACGCCCCAGCGGGCGCATGAGCACTATTGGCTGACACAAGCCGCCGGCGCGCTGTTACATATGCTGACCTGCAACCGCAGCACGGTACTGCTATCTGGAATCAGAGCTTCGGCCTTGCGCGCTAGCGTAATAGCCTGTTGGTAGGCCTCTTCACCTTCCAACGCGCGCGCCTTTGCAAGGAATACCTCGAAGACTCGCTGCCTGAGTTCCAGTGCCGCCTCATACCCTGGATCAACTTGCAGTACGGCGTCCGCCAGTTGCGTCACATTGTTCGGGCCATCGCTCAGCAAATAGATAAGATCGTCTGCACTCATCTCGTCGCTAACAGATTCGAATTGATACCTGGCAAGGCTGAGCAAGCCATCAACCTCGTCCAGCTGTTCCGCCGTCAGTGCAGGCCGCACTGCCGGAGTCGTCACGAATGGCGCCTGCAGTCGCCCGCGGTCATCCATTGTCCGTTGCTCGACGGCTCTCTCGTAGAAGCTCAAACTGACAGGGACGATTATGATGATGGCCAGTATGGCTAGCACGGCCGCAACGCGGTGCCTTTTTCGAACCACGGATTGTGGTTCCAGCAAGGTGCGGAATTGCTTGACCGACTTGATGCGGTCGCCGCGTTGAAACTCGAGGCCTCCCGATAAGGCCGACCACTGCCCGCGCGACAGGGAATCGATTCTCTCCGGAATCAGCTCATCTTCAGATGCTCTTTTTGCCGATTTGCCTTTGAACGGGTGGACGCCGGTCAAAAGCATATATGACACACAAGAGAGTGCGTAGATATCGTCGCGCGGATCGGGTGTGTCCTGAAACCACATTTCGAGCGAGGCATACGCGGGCGTGAGACTGCCGAGGCGTTTGCCAGGGTCGAATGTCGTTTGCTCGGAGTCCGGCACGTTGGCCAGCGGGATCGGCCGGGCTATCCCCAAGTCCAGCACCTTCACCGTACCGTCGTCACAGATGAAAATGTTCGCCGGTTTGATGTCGGAGTGCACGATGCCTTTCATGTGGCCGTATTCCAGCGCATTACATACGCCCTCGATGATCGGCCACGCCTTATCGAAATGCAGACCACCCCAATAATCCGTCTTGAGCAATTCGTCCAGCGGCTTACCTTCCAGCAACTCCATGGTCAGGTAAAGATGCGGACCATCGCGGAAAAAATCGTGAACGTTGATGACATTCGGGTGCGACAGTGTCTGCGCCCGTTTGGCTTCCCGTTGCATCGCGATCATTGAATCAGGATGATGTTTGAATTCATCGCTGAGTATTTTCAGCGCGATATGCGGATCGCGATCCTGGGCCTCCGCTCGCAGCCTGTCACGCGCCTTGAAGACCTGCCCCATACCGCCGCTGCCGAGTTGCGATTGCAATTCGTAGCGTCCACCGATCAGGGAACCCACTTTCAGGACGGCGTCGACTTTGCCTGTATGGACCTCGATTGTCAGCTCATCTTGCGGCTCGCCCGGATTGCTGACAGAACGCGAACCGATGGCCGTACTTCCGGGCTCAATGACCAGGGTTTTTATCCTGGCTCCCGGGGCCGGCTCATCATCTGCGGGTCGCGAATCCTTATGCTGCGCGAGACTTTTGTCCAGCCTGTCGAATATTCCCGAGTCCGCCGGATCCGCTTCGAAAAAGGCCGCGGCCATATGGGATGCCAGTTCACTCTTGAGCGCTGTGCAGACGGTCGCAGACAGACGGCCGTCCTTTTCCCCGGCATCAAGCCAGGCTTCCGCCGACATCGGCAGGTCGGAGTCGTCTTGCAGGAGCAACGCGAACTCCTGTTTTAGTTCATCAAGCCCGATCTCTCCTGCGAGAAACCTGTTCAACAGTATCTGTAGTTCCGTCATAGGCGTGACACTCTTTCGCTACGCGGAATCCGCCATCTATCAGCGCGTACTTGCGCTCTGGGCGGTGTCATCGGCCACGCGGACAAGCAAGTGAACTTTCGGTCCATGTCTGTCCATCGAGACCTCAACCTCAGGGTCAACCTTTATCTCATCGATAGACTGCCCGTTGACATATGATCCATTCAGGCTGCCCAGGTCCTTCACATGCCACTTATCATTAACCGGGTACACCCGGAGGTGGCGCCTGCTGATTCGGTCATCCTTCATACGCACGTCTACCCGATAATCCCGGCCAATAATAAACGCCGAATGAAACTCCTGTTCACATAATTCGCCGTCTTTGTTTCTCCAGGACGCGAACATGACGCCAAGCGCCGCATTGTGCTGATGCGTCGATCCCCTGGTGCGACCGCTTGATCGCAACGTGGTGTCTCGTCGGCCGGCGACGATGTCCGCGGGATCGCGCAGGAATCCTTTAAGCGTCAGGTCGTACCGCCAGGCCAAAAACGCGACGAGCGGGGTGGCGGCGACAGTAATCGCAAGGAATACCCTGATCGCCCATTCAGGCAGTCCAACAGCCGGCAACAGGTCGACCAGCCCCTGCGCGAGTAACCAGACAATGACGATGTACGCCGCAAGTGCCCGAATGACACCTCTGCGGCGCAATTCGCTCATCAGCTTGGGTTTTTTGCCTGGCATGCGCTGAATTATATCGTTTTTATTCCGCCAGTTTCCTGATGACGGGCGTTTGTTGGGAACCGCAATCGCTCGCTGGGGCGAGCTCCTACAGGCGAGCTCCTGCAGGCGGGCCACGAATCATTTGGTAGCAGCCCGGCCTGCCGGGCGATGAATGTCCGCTGCGTGTGCTTAACCTTGATCGCTCGCTGGGGCGAGCTCCTACAGGCGAGCTCCTACAGGCGAGCTCCTGCAGGCGAGCTCCTGCGACGGCTGGCCGCGAATCATTTTGTAGGAGCCCGGCCTGCCGGGCGATGAATGTCCGCTGCGTGTGCTTAACCGCAATCGCTCGCTGGGGCGAGCTCCTACAGGCGAGCTCCTACAGGCGAGCTCCTACAGGCGAGCTCCTACAGGCGAGCTCTTACTGGCGAGTTCCTGCGAGACCTTAGTCGCGATACGAGGAATCGTGTCTATCCAGTTTCCGCAATAGTCCCGGCCATGCAAGATCACCACCCATGCCTTTCAACACCGCCTCGATCTGCGCCTTGATGCCACTAACAATCGCAGGATTTATCAACGTGAGCTCCGCACCACTGGACTGCGCCATCAATTGCGTCTGACAGGCAGTCTCGAGTGCATACATATAAAGAAAGGCATCCGGGATCGTTGCGCCTACCGCGAGCAAACCATGGTTTCTCAGGATCAGGAAATTGTTACTGCCCAGGTCCGCGACCAGCCGCGGTTTCTCCTCCTCATTCAATGCGATCCCCTCATAGTCGTGATAGCTGAGTGCGGAAAAAGGAAACAGTGATATTTGCGAGATGGGCAGCAGTCCGTCGGCCTGCGCAGATACGGCCACGCCTGCTTTCGTGTGTGTGTGCAGGACGCATCCCGCATCCGGGCGTGCAGCATGCACGGCGCTGTGAATCGTAAATCCGGCCGGGTTGACGAAATACGGGGTCTCGAGGACGATCTCGCCATCCAGGTTGACCTTGACGAGACTGCTCGCGGTCATTTCCTCGAACAGTAAACCGTAGGCGTTGATAAGAAAGTGCTCGTCCGAACCAGGCACTCGTGCTGATATGTGTGTGAATATCAGGTCATCCCAGCCATGCATGGCTATCAGCCGGTAGCAGGCCGCCAGGTTCACGCGGGTCTTCCACTCCTCTTTCGACACCTGGCTTTTGACGGACAGGGCTTCTCTGGCGGTACTCATTCGCATAACTCCGGGACTGTTCACATTTCTTGCATTATACGTCAGCGCAATCAGTTACAGCCGAAACGTACTTTCAGCTATATATGAACAACTTATTCCCGTTTGTTCGCAACTTTTCGAGCCTCGCAAGCATCAAACAACCATAGAACGGCAAGATTTTGTACCGAATTCTGGTCCGAGTGCACCTCGGCCAGGGTGGCAGACGAAACAAATGAATCTCCCAAAGGTTTTGTTTCGTTCTTTAGACGGTGGCTTCGGCCACCGTTTTTTTTTGCGCCGGTGCCCAGAGCTAGTACGCGTAGGACTGCGCGTGAATGTGGCTGATCTTTTCGTGTTGTGAGAGACGATAGAAATACCGCAACTCGTGCAGGCCCTCGCGACTGTCATGTGTCAGTCGCCTGCGAAGTCCGTGGCAGAAACGAGCGGCATAATTATTCGCCGTGGTGTATCGCTCGCGCTGATCTCTGCTCAAGCGCGGATTGAATCGTACATTGTCAAACAGCCAGCCATGCAACTTGACGGTAAGCTCACTATCTTCCTGATCCATTGCCAGGAAAAAAGTGCTGACGAACTTGTCAACCTCAGCCTGCATCTCCAGCTCCAGCAGGGAGACGCGTTGATTCTTGCGTGCGCGCCAGGCGATATAATTGAAATGGCTGATGCCCTCGAGGACCGTCCAGAGATCGTTGAGTTGATCAACTTGTAGTTCCTGCAGCGGATTCGAATCTTTCAGGCGCGACAACATCGCACTATCAAGAAACACACTGAGCGCGAGGCCGTCTTCATCTTGCCGCAGTAACACCGATTCTTCAGTTTCCGGGACCAGGGAAC
>JADFGH010000121.1 GCA_022567775.1 Pseudomonadota bacterium
TTCGAAGGTAGCTGATGAGACCGACGTTGCCCTCATCCCCCAAATCAATGCCTTCGTAAAGACGTTGTGCGACGCGCATGGTCCACTGAGTGTTGAACCCGAGTTTGCGCGACGATTCCTGCTGCAATGTGGACGTTGTGAATGGTGCTGGCGGATTGCGGCGCCGTTGCTTCTTGTCAACACTGACCGTGGTTAATTTGCCGCCGGCTGCCTCAAGAATGGTTTTCTCGACCTCGCGTGCCGACTCCTCATTTTCGAAGCTGAACTGTTCGACCTTGTCGCCCTTGTAGCGAACCAGTCGCGAGACAAAAGGCTGGCTTTCTTTACTGACATCGGCCTCGATGGTCCAGTACTCGCGCGCATCGAATGCCTCGATCTCGAGCTCTCTCTCTACGATCATGCGCAGCGCCGGGCTTTGCACGCGTCCGGCGGACAAGCCGCGCTGGACTTTTTTCCACAGCAGTGGCGAAAGGTTGAAGCCGACGAGGTAGTCGAGTGCTCTGCGCGCCTGCTGGGCGCTTACGAGCTCGTCCGATATGCTACGGGGATTGTCTATCGCCTCTTTGACCGCATTCTTGGTTATTTCGTGAAATATGACGCGATACACCGGCTTGCCGTCGAGCGCGTTCTGCTCCTTCAGCAATTCCGTCAAATGCCAGGAAATTGCCTCGCCCTCCCGGTCCGGGTCAGTTGCGAGGTAGAGCGCATCGGCGTTCTTGAGCGCCTTGATGATTGCATTGACATGTTTCTGGTTTCTCTCGATGACCTGGTACTTCATCGCGAAACCGTTTTCGGTATCGACCGCGCCTTCTTTGGGCACGAGGTCACGAACATGACCATATGAGGCCATGACTTCGAAGTCCTTGCCAAGGTACTTGCTAATGGTCTTGGCCTTGGCAGGTGACTCGACGATTACCAGATTTCGCGACATTCCAGCTGAAGTTTCCGTTAATTACGTCCAGAAAAGCAAAACCGCGGACGATGCCGCGGTTGAATTACATGCTTGCAGGCGATGTGTCAAGAAAAACGTACTCGCCAGCAGTCACATCCCGTCAATTGGAACTCAGTGAACGGCCATTTCACCCTCGTCAAAGACAAGATCTTCCATCCGAGCATAAGCCACTTCCTGACCTGGCTGACTGAATAAAACCATCAAAACAACCCACTTAATCTGCTCGACATCGATATCCGGAGTATCAAGTGCCAGCAAGCGATCGATGAGAATTTCGCGCTGCGGCGGCGAGAGAATACCGATCTGCTCGAGGTAGGTTATAAAGCCACGGCATGCTGCATTCAGCCGCTCGGTCTCGATATTGTTGTAGATGCGAGTGCCGTGTGCGGTCTGCGGGTTATAGCTGCAGCCTTCGTGGTCATTGGTCAGCCCGTCGAGCCAGTCCAGCGCGCGATCAATTTCGCTGCCGCCGAATCCCGCCCGGGATAATTCATCGCGCAGCTCGCTTTGATCGGCTTCCGGCTCTTCCTCAGCGTCGACGTAGGTCTCAAACAGATACATCAATACATCGAGTACATTTTCTTTCATGCCTGGAGCGTCTCCTGTTGACGAATTTCCAGTTATGGTTGTCTATTTATGGTCGGATGCTTGCAGTTTTGAGTAACGACCGCCAGCCTGCACCTGAATTTTTCCTTCAAGCTCCAGGATAAGTAGCATGGAGGAAACCTGATCGATCGTCAATCCGGAATTTTCGGCGAGCTGATCTGCGCTTGCCGGGTCATAACTTAATGTGGAAAGCAACAGCCGGTATTCACTATCGTGTTGTGCAGCCGCTGCCGTTTCAACCGCTGGCAACTCTGCATTTTGCATAAGATGTCCGACCAGCGGCCCCAGCTCGCTGACGATGTCGTCGGCGCTTTCGACCAGTTTTGCGCCTTGCCTGATAAGCTGGTGACAGCCGTGGGACAGCGGATTATGTATCGAGCCGGGGATAGCGAAAATTTCGCGACCCTGCTCAGCAGCGAGGCGCGCGCTAATTAGCGAACCGCTACGCCTGGCAGCCTCTACGACCAGGGTACCGAGACTGAGACCACTGATCAGCCGGTTGCGCTGCGGAAAGTGTTCGCGGCGTGGTGGGCTACCGAGTGGATATTCCGAACATAACGCGCCCTCTTCTGCGATGCGATGTGCAAGTTTGCGATTTTCGGCTGGATAAACTCTATCGATGCCGTGACCGAGGAACGCCACGGTTTTCGCGCCGGCATCCAGCGCCCCTTCGTGCGCGGCTGTGTCGATGCCTTGAGCCAGACCACTGACAATGCAAAAACCGGATCGCGCCAGGTGTTTTGAGAATTCGTACGCATTCTGTACGCCGCCCCTGGTGGGGTTTCGGCTGCCGACGATCGCCAGTGCCGGAAGATGTAGTACGTCGATGTTGCCAACCACATATAAAAGGGTCGGCGGGCCAGGAATCTGCCGCAGCAGCTCCGGGATATCACCTGACTCCGAATCAATAAGGTGGTGATTCGGAGCGGCTAGCCACGCAGAAATTTTTTCGTCTGTATCCACTTTCCAGAAACCGCTGCGGCCTCTTCGGAACTCGCCTGTAGGAGCTCGCCCCAGCGAGCGATTAAAGCCTGATCGCCCGCTGGGGCGGGCTCCTACGATATTATTACCTCATGAAAACTTATGCGTGACTAAATCTGCCGACAGGCATTAAAAAAGGGCCGGCGCCCGATCAGGTGCCGGCCCTTATCGAATCGATTCTGTCAGATCGGGTTGCGGACTGCATCCAGTATGTGGATGTCGCTCGTCGCCTCCATCACGAGGGCATAGCCGATCCGGTCATAAACCTTGAAGATCATGATCGTGCCCGCCTGCTCGTCCGGCAGGGTCACGATTTCGCCACCCATTATGCGGCTACCCGAGCCCAGGAAAGAGCCGCCCGCAAAGCGATCGCGAATCTGCTCACCAGCCTGGAACACGCTCAGCACGTCTCCCGGTGCGAGGCCGTCGCGCGCACCGCGATTCAGGACCACGACCTGGTACTGTCCGATAAGCGCAACGCCATCGACGACCGAGATGATCCTGCCTTCAATGTTGAGATCCGGTGATTTCGGAAAGAAATTCAGCGGAATATCCACTGTTTCCGGTATCAGGCGATCACCCGCGAGGGCTTCGCGGTTGGTGTCAGTCAGCGCTATCGTCGCCGGATCGCCACCCCGGGACTGTGCGCCTACACCGACATAAATGCCCTGGTAACCAAGGAGGGCATTATCGTCGGGATCTCTGAGCTCATCACCGATATGCACGACGCTGAATCGCGTCCCGTTTGGTGAGGGTTGGCCACCACGGATGTAAATGTCGTTGCCAGCGGAGGCCATCAGGTGATCGCCGCGGGTTGAGAGAATGTACGGCAGCTGATCGATCTGGCTCTTTTCAAGAACAAGACCTTTGGATAGAAAGGCTGCGATCCGCTCGTAGGGAATGCTGGCAATCGCCTCGGACAGCGGCGTTACCCGTGCCGAGGGTGAAAGCCGATAGGTTGATGCGCGGATGTTCGTGATGCGCTGCTGCCCGTCAATCGTAACCAGGGCAAGGACGTCGCCCGGGTAGATAAGGTGCGGGTTCTCAACCTGCGGGTTTACGTACCAGACCTCTGGCCAGTACCACGGATCTCGCAGAAACGTGGCAGCAATGTCCCAGAGCGTGTCGCCGACCTGCACGGTGTACTCCTCGGGAGCACCGGAGGCCAGCGGTACGGCCTGGCTGACGAGCACCATGTTCGGCTCATTCTGAGCGGGCTGCACGCTGCCGCCCGGATCCACAGACGACGATGCACCCGGTGTCCCGGACCTTGTCGCTACCGGCGGCCGCGCATCGCTATCATCCGAGCCGAACGGGTTTAGTTTGCTCATGGTGCTGCAGCCGGCCATAGTGGCGGCCAGTGCAATAACGGCCAGCCCAAGACTGGTATTCAGGCGGTTTTTGTCAGGAGACATAATCGACGGGTGCTCCATCACTGTAGTCTGTGCCTGCCTGCTGGCAAGCGTTGCTATAATATGTCGTGTCGACGCCGTTCAGGCTGCCAAACGCGTCACAATTCCGGTTCAAAACAGGCTTTGGCGGTGTCCATGTCACGCGGCATTGTCCGCTATCTTATTCAATAAAGTCAAAAATTTAGGTGCAATTTATAGAAACTCACACGAGTTTTGGCTCCAGCAATTATGGCAATACTGAGAATCCTTGAGTTTCCCGACCCGCGGCTCCGCAAAAAGGCCGTTCCGGTTGAGGCTGTGGACGACTCGCTCAGGCAGCTGATCGACGACATGTTCGAGACGATGTACGAAGCACCGGGCATCGGTCTGGCCGCTACCCAGGTGGATGTGCACCGGCGGCTGCTGATCGCGGACGTGAGCCAGGAGAAAGATGAGCCTCACGTGCTGATTAACCCGGAGATTCTCGGGCAAGACGGCTCTGAGGTCACCGAGGAGGGTTGTCTGTCGGTGCCCGGCTATTACGAAGAAATTGAACGTGCCGAGCGCATCAAAGTGCGCTACCTGGATCGCGACGGTAATGAGCAGGAAAGTGAATTCGAGGGTTTACTCGCAGTTTGCGTGCAACACGAGGTGGATCATCTCCAGGGCAGACTGTTTATCGATTACCTGTCGGAAGTCAAACGTCAGCGAATTCGCAAGCGCCTCGCGAAAGACCGCCGCCAACATCAGGAGTCGGCTGCGATTCTCTGATCGCCCGACCGACCCGAAGCAAACCCATGAGCGCTGCAAAACTTTTGTTTGCCGGCACACCGGATTTCGCACTTGAATCATTACAAGCGCTGTACAAGGCAGGCTCAATACCTGCCGCAGTACTGACACAGCCGGATCGGCCGGCCGGGCGTGGCAGGCAAGTGGCGGAAAGTCCGGTCAAGCAATTCGCCCTTGAGCACGACATTCCGGTCTGGCAGCCGGAGACACTTAAAGATGCCGATATCGTTGCGCAGATTTCACAGGCCAAACCTGACCTCATTATCGTCGCGGCCTATGGATTGCTGCTTCCCCAGGCGGTTCTCGACCTGCCGGAACGTGGTTGCGTGAATGTGCACGCGTCCCTTCTGCCGCGCTGGCGCGGTGCTGCGCCGATACAGGCAGCAATTCTTGCAGGTGATAAGGAAACCGGCATCACCCTGATGCAAATGGAGGCCGGACTCGACAGTGGTCCGGTGCTGGCAAGTGCCGCCATTGCAATCGGCGCTGAGGAGACTGCCGGCGCACTACACGATCGCCTGGCTGCTCTCGGTGGCGAGCTGCTGGTACAGAAGATCGGTGAGCTCCTTGAGGGCAAGCTCGAGGCCATTCCCCAGGACGATTCGCTTGCCAGCTATGCCGGCAAAATTCGCACGCAGGATGCAGCAATCGACTGGAGTCTTAGTGCGCAGCAAATCGCAAGGACAATCAGAGCCTATGACCCGGCACCCGGGGCCAGCTTCAGTCTGGGCGGCGAAATCATCAAGTGCTGGAAAGCCGAGCCGGTTGACGGCGACCAGGGACGACCCGGCACGATACTGTCAGCAGGCAAAGACGGCGTCGTTGTTGCCTGTGCCGGGGGCGCCTTACGGCTCACGGAAATTCAGCGCCCGGGCCGCCGACGCGTCACGGCAGCGGAGTTCGCCGGCCAACGCAAGCTTAGCGGCAAGCGCCTGCATTGAGGGCCTGTGAACGAGACCAAATGGGGTGCACGCCTGCGGGCAGAAGCGGCAAAAGCGGTTGATGCTGTCGTCGCACAGGGCCGCTCGCTGGATGCCGTTCTTCGTGAGCTTGAAAAACCTATGAGCGCTGCTGACCGGCCGCTGTTCAAAATGTTGTGTTACGGAACACTGCGCCATCATTTTCGTCTGCGCGCAGACCTCGGGAAACTGCTGGACCGGCCGCTTAAGGCGCGCGGCAGCGTTATTGAGTCACTGCTTGTCGTCGGACTGTTCCAGTTAAGCGATACGCGCATACCGGATCATGCGGCAGTCTCAATGACCGTCGAGGCAGCCAGGCTCCTGCGCCACCCCAAGTACGCAGGACTGGTTAATGCGGTACTGCGTAATTTCCTGCGGCAAGACATCGGGCTCAAGGAGCCCGATGATGATGAATCCCGATTCAATCACCCGGCGTGGTTTATCGATCAGTTGCGCGAAGACTGGCCCGACGATTGGCAGCAAATTCTTGAAGCCAATAATGACAGGGCACCGATGTGGTTGCGGGTAAACCAGAAACGCGGAACGACAGGGGATTACCTCGATCGGCTGGGCGAGGCCGATAATGGCCACCGGTTGTTGCCCGGATTTATTCACGCAATTCGCCTGGCAAAGCCGCTACCCGTCGCCGAGCTGCCTGGCTTTGCCGAAGGTGATGTCTCGGTCCAGGATGCGGCGGCGCAGATCGCAGCACCCTGGCTATTGATGCACGGCGGTCTGCGGATTCTCGATGCCTGCGCGGCGCCTGGCGGAAAAACAGGGCATTTGCTGGAACTGGCCAGCGCGGACAGCACCCTGACTGCCATCGAACTGGACCCGCAGCGACTCGCCGGCATGCACGAGAATCTTGAGCGGCTCGGGCTCCATGCAACGGTGCTGGCGGCTGACGCATCAAAACCTAAGGAGTGGTGGGACGGCAGGCCCTTCGACCGGATTCTTCTGGATGCACCCTGTTCGGCCAGCGGCGTTATTCGCCGGCACCCGGACATCAAGTTGCTGCGCAGAGAGTCGGACATCAAGGGGCTGGCCGACCTGCAAACAGCGATGCTGGAGGGCCTGTGGCCGCTCCTGGAGCCGTCCGGGCGGCTTCTGTACGTCACCTGTTCGGTGCTGGCGGCCGAGAATGACGCCGTTGTTGGCGATTTTTTGGCGCGCCACAGCGACGC
>JADFGH010000122.1 GCA_022567775.1 Pseudomonadota bacterium
TTCCGGCTGGCGCATGTCCGATTCGGCAGGGAAATCATCGAAGTGGCCACCTTCCGTGCGGCCACCGAGGGCAATGAAAAGCATGCGGATGTCGCACACGACCACGCGGGGCGAATCCTGCGCGACAATGTCTATGGCAGCATCGGCGAGGATGTCTGGCGGCGGGATTTCACCTGCAATGCCCTGTACTACAACATCGCTGATTTCAGCATCTGGGACTACGTCGATGGAATGAAGGACATTGAGCGTCGACGCTTGGTGCTGATCGGCGACCCCGATAAAAGACTACGAGAGGACCCGGTTCGAATGCTCAGGGCGGTGCGTTTTGCGGCTAAACTCGATTTCCAGATTGACGAGAGCGTTCGCCAGTCGATGGCGAAGCACGTGGGGCTTCTCCAGAACGTACCCGCGGCAAGACTGTTTGATGAGTTCCTGAAAATGTTCCAGGCAGGTCATGCCGAAAAAACGTTCGCGTTGTTACGCAAATTCAAACTTTTTGCAGAGCTTTTTCCGGATACAGACGAAGAACTCGACCAGGACCAGAATTTTGGCAAGTTTGTGCGCGCCGCGCTCATTAGTACAGACCGGCGGGTTGCGGCTGGCAACTCAGTGACGCCAATGTTTTTGCTCGGCGTGTTCCTGTGGGCGCCAGTGAAAAGACTGGCAGAGACGCTGCGCTCGAAAGAAAGAATGTCAGAGGTACAATCGCTGGCGATTGCGGCCTACCAGGTGTCAGGGCAACAACAGTCACGCATTTCGCTGCCGCGACGATTTACCGCACCGATGCGTGAGATGTTGGCGATGCAACCGCGATTCGACGTGCTAAAAGGAAGGCGTGCGCTCAATCTGCTCGAACACCGGCGTTTCAGGGCGGCGTATGACTTCATGATGTTGCGCGCCGAGGTTGGCGAAATTGACACCGAAACCGCGGATTTCTGGACTGATGTCCAGATACAAAATTCCGATCAGCGAATGGTGAGTTTTGGCATCAACCAACCGGCAAAATCCGACAAACGCCGGCGGCGGCCACGCCGGCGGCGCAGTCGGAATTCCGCACAGACATGAGCGCGCCGCGCTGGTGGCCGGTCTACATAGGTATTGGCAGTAATCTCGATTCTCCGGAAAATCAGGTCAGGCAAGCCATTGCAGCGCTGGCAGATCTGCCGGGCAGCGTCCTTGTCAGTCAATCGGGACTGTATCGTTCGGCGCCTGTGGGTCCGTCCGATCAGCCTGATTTTATCAATGCGGTCGCCGCATTATTGACGCAAACGGAGGCACACGACCTTATGCAGCAGTTGCAGGACATCGAGCGCAAACAGGGGAGGCCGCGTGGCGGCGAGCGCTGGGGCCCGCGCGCGATAGATCTGGATCTGCTCGCTTATGCCGGTCAGATCATCAATGAGGACGACCTGATGGTGCCGCATCCGGGCATTGCCGATAGAAATTTTGTATTGTTGCCCTGGCAGGAAATCGCACCGAACTATCGCGTGCCGGGACATGCAGACGTAGCTGTGTTGGCCGCAAATATTTCAGTATCGGAACCGCACATAGAACGTATTGGGTAATCGATTAAAGTGGCTGTCCAGGAGCTAAAAAAAGAGAGCAACGCCCCTCGATTCATCGTTGTTGAGGGACCGATCGCTGTCGGCAAGACCAGTCTTGCGGAACGCTTTGCCGAGAGTTTCTCTGGCGAGCTGGTGCTGGAGCAGGTTGAGCAAAACCCTTTTTTGGAACAGTTCTATAAGTCACGTCGAACCGCGGCGTTACCGGCGCAGTTGTTCTTCCTGTTTCAGCGTGCCCGGCAACTGGAGGAACTTCGGCAATCCGATATGTTCGCGCCGGTGCGAATCGCGGATTTTCACATTGCGAAGGACAGGTTATTTGCCGAATTGAACCTGAGCCGCGACGAGTTGGAACTTTACGAGAAAATAGTTGACAGGCTGGATATCGAAGCGCCGCAACCAGACCTGGTTGTGTATCTGCAGGCATCGGTCGATGTATTGATGGCGCGAATTGCGCAGCGGAGTATTGCCTATGAAAAAATGATCGATCGCGCTTACATGGAAAAACTCGCGGATGCGTACGCCCGCTATTTTCACGGCTACGATGAGACGCCGTTACTCATCGTTAATGCGTCGTCAATCGACCCGGTCAGAAATGATGCCGATTACGACGCGTTGTTCGAACAGGTCTGTCGGATTACCGGTGGCCGGCACTTTTTCAATCCAGCTGCTACAGTCGCATTCGCCTGAGCTGTGGAAGATATCTTTGATCCAGGCAACGGAACAGTGAGCTAAATGTATACACAACTCGAACAGCGTGGAATGGCGGAACCGCCGGTCAATGTCGCCACTTTGCAAAAGATGAAGGCGGATGGCGAAGCGATCGCTTGTTTAACTGCCTATGACGCCAGTTTCTCGATGCTCGTCGATGCCGCCGGCACCGACCTTGTACTGGTCGGCGACTCGCTCGGTATGGTCATTCAGGGTCATGACACGACCATACCCGTCACTGTCACCGACATCATTTATCACACGAAAAATGTTGCTCGTGGGCTCAGTCGGGCATTCCTTGTGGCAGATATGCCATTCATGAGTTATGCCGATCCCGGGCAGGCGCTGGAAAATTCGGTGCTGTTGATGCAGGAAGGCGGCGCCATGATGATCAAGCTTGAAGGTGGCGAGGGTCAGCTCGATGTCGTCGAGCATCTTGCGAAGCATGACATTCCGGTTTGCGCACATATCGGCCTCAAACCGCAGTCCGTACACAAGATCGGTGGATTCAGGGTGCAGGGCCGGGAACCGGAACAGGCGAAGAAAATGCTTGAGAGCGCCAAACATCTGCAGGATTGTGGCGCAGACATCGTATTGCTCGAATGTGTGCCGAACGAGGTTGGCGAGGCGATTCACGACGGCATCGATCTGCCGGTCATCGGCATTGGCGCCGGCCCGCACGTCGACGGTCAGATCCTCGTGTTGTATGACATCCTGGATATAACACCCGGGCGAAAACCAAAGTTTGTCAGGAATTTCATGACCGGGGCGGACACGCCGCTGGAGGCAATTCGTGGCTACGTAAAAGCTGTGAAAGATCGCAGTTATCCGGCGCCCGAGCATTGCTTTTCATGATGTCATTCGTTTACTAGTTCAACTCCCGGATCGAAGGCGACGAACCTTTGCAGGAAATCAGCACAACAGCCGCACTGCGCGAACAATTAGGTGAGTGGCGTCATTCCGGCGATCATATTGCACTCGTGGCGACGATGGGTAATCTTCACGATGGCCACTTAAGCCTTATCAGTGTTGCTCGCAGTCATGCCGAGCGTGTTGTGGTTTCTGTGTTCGTTAATCCCACACAATTTGCGGAAGGCGAAGATTTTGAGGACTATCCACGTTCGCTGGAGCGCGACAGGCGCAGGCTCAAACGATTGCATACAGATTTGTTGTTTGTTCCGGATATAGAGACGATGTATCCGTTCGGCATCGATAACGCGACTTCGGTGACTGTGCCGGTGCTGACCGATCAACTTTGCGGCTCATTTCGGCCGGGGCACTTCGATGGCATGACTTCAGTCGTCAGCCGCTTGTTTAGCCTGGTGCAACCGGACGTCGCGGTCTTCGGTCAAAAGGACTATCAACAGTTACTCCTTATTCGCCGCCTGACGAAAGATCTGAGTTTGCCGATCGAAATTATTTGCGGACCCACACAACGTGAAGAGGACGGTCTGGCGCAAAGTTCGCGAAACCAGTACCTCAGCGACAAGGAACGGGCGATTGCGCCGAATCTTTTTGCAATTCTTAATAGTATCGGGCAGGACCTGGAGTCCGGCAAAAGAAACTACGGCGAGCTCGAGGAACGTGCAGTTGCTGAATTACGCAGACTGCACTTCGAACCTGAATACGTGAGTATTCGCCGGGCAGAGAATCTCGATGCACCGGACCGTGATAATGATGAACTGGTTGTGTTAGCTGCGGCAAGACTTGGAAAGGCGCGGTTGATCGATAACATCCTTGTTCATATATAGTAATCGCCCAGGCGATATGCTTTCATCAGGAGCGGTTGATTAATGCTTAACAAATATTGACGGGCATGATTCCAATCATGCCCGTCAATATTTGTCGCTCGGTGGGCCGAGCTCCTACGAACCATTTTCACAATTATGTTCGTAGGTTCCGTTCCTAAGCGGGCGATGTTTAGAGGGCAGCGGCGACCGGTTCAGCTGCCCTTTGATTCGGTTAACTCCTCGCGAGCGGCGTCAAACGTCGCGCGGTCATCGGCTGAGGGCTGCGGATACTCCAGTCCGACACTGCCAAGCGCATCGACAATGATTTCCGCGACACAGGCGCGTGCGTAGGGCTTGCTGTCTGCCGGTATGGCGTACCAGGGCGCCCAGGGTCGTGAGGTCGCGTTCAATGCGTCTTCGTAGGCTGCCATGTAGGCATCCCAGAATCCTCTTTCGCGGACGTCCATGGCATTGAACTTCCATTGTTTTTCCGGCACATCGAGACGGCTCAGGAAGCGCGCCTTTTGTTCCTCCTTCGATACATGAAGCCAGAACTTCACGATCATCGTGCCGTTCCTCGCGAGGTGCTTTTCCAGCGCCTCAATGGATTCAAATCGTTCGCCCCAAATCGTGTCCAGGTTGATCGGATCGGGTAGCTTCTGTGCCCGCAGAATCTCCGGGTGAACCCTGACAACCAGCACTTCTTCGTAGTGACTGCGGTTGAATATTCCGATCCGGCCGCGTTCCGGCAGGCTACAGGAGGTTCGCCACAGGAAATCATGATCGAGGTCCCTGCTGGTCGGTTTCCTGAAACTGAAGACCTGGCAGCCGGCCGGATTGATGCCTTCCATGACTGCGCGGATCGTGCTGTCTTTGCCAGCGGCATCCATCGCCTGGAAGATCAGGAGCACAGCATGCCGATCGTCGGCGTACAGTGCTTTCTGCAGGCGGTCGAGTTTTTTCAGTGCTTTTTGCAGTCTGCGCTTGCTGCGCCATTTCCCCTTACCGGGATCTGTCGGCGCGTCTGCAACGCGAAAACTGCCGTCATAGGGGACCAGGTACTTCGACTTGGGTGCTTTGAACATTTTTCCGTCCGTGTCTATGCAGATTTTGCTTGCGTGGTGCCGGCCGTCGTACGCGAATGTTGTTCAAGCGCCCATCGTACGTGCGCATTGACCATCGGTGAGTCACCATCCTGCCTGGCCTGCAATGCCTCCACGATTTTTTCGTTTCCCTCGGCATTTCCCAGCGCGACCGCTAGATTACGCAGCCATTGCTCGTAACCGATTCTCCTGATCGCGCTACCTTCGGTTTTCCTGAGCCATTCTTCTTCGCTCCACGAAAACAGTTCTGTCAACTCAGGGGCATCGAGATCATGCCGTGGCGCAAAGTCCGCCTCGTCCGTCCTGACGGCAAACTTGTTCCATGGGCAGAATAACTGGCAGTCGTCACAGCCATAAACCCGATTGCCGATCAGCTTTCGGTACTCAATCGGGATTTCACCTTTGAGTTCGATAGTCAGATAGGAAATGCAGCGCCGCGCATCAAGCTCGTAGGGACCAACAATGGCACCCGTCGGGCACACGTCGATGCAGGCGCGGCAGGTGCCGCAATGGGATATTTCGGGCGAATCCGCCGGTAATTCGATATTGGTGTAGAGCTCGCCGAGAAAAAACCACGAGCCTGCATCCCGGTTTATCAGGTTTGTGTGTTTGCCGATCCAGCCGAGACCGGCTTTTTCCGCAAGCGGTTTCTCAAGTACCGGTGCGCTATCGACGAATACGCGATAACCGAGTGGCCCGATTTTTTCTTCGATGCGTTTGGCCAGTGCACGCAGCCGTCCCCGCAGAACTTTGTGGTAGTCGCGGCCGAGGGCATACCGTGACAGGTATGCCTTGTGTGGATGGTCGAGCAGAGCTTTGGCGCTTTCCTGGTCGCCCGTCAGGTAGTCCATGCGCGCGCTAATTACGCTCAGGGTGCCGGGCACCAGCAGGTCGGGCCGACTGCGTTTAACGCCGTGTTGCGACATGTACGACATTTCACCGTGAAATTTTTTGGCCAGCCATTCCGTGAGACGCTTTTCCGCCTGCTGCAAATCGATATCACTGAAGCCGATCTGCTGAAATCCGAGCGCTTTTCCCCACCGGCGAATATCACTGGCAAGATTTTGCGGATCCAGGGAAAATTGTTGTGATGATTGATTCAAAAGCAGATACCTTGATTTCTGCCAGTATAATTGCATCCTCTGATGATGCCTAAGTCCGAGCGCCCCTTGAGCGAAGTACGCCGATGAATTTGCCTGCCGAAATCTATTCTGTGGAAAGCGTGCGCGCGATCGACCAGGTCGCGATCAACGATGCGGGGATCGGGGGCTATACGCTGATGACACGCGCGGCAGAGGCGGCGCTGGCTGAGGCACAGGAGCGATTTCCGGATGCCAGGCGCTGGCAGTTGATTTGCGGCGGCGGTAACAACGGCGGCGACGGCTACGTGCTTGCACGCCTGGCGGCGGCAAGGGGCATTGGCGTGTCTGTTCTTTCGATGTTATCGCCGGATTCGCTGCAAGGTGACGCGGCCATCGCCTTTCAGGATTTTGCCGCCGAGGGCGGTGCAGCCGGGACGTTTGAAGGATCACTCGACGCCGAGGCTGAGTTACTGGTTGATGCAGTATTGGGTAGCGGCCTGGAACGTGACCTTGAAGGCCGTTTCGCCGAGGTCATCGATGCCATTAACCGGCATCCTGCATCCGTTCTCGCGCTCGATATACCATCCGGACTGAATGCCGACTCAGGCAGAGTGATGGGTGTGGCCGTACAGGCAGACCTTCCGGTCACTTTCGTGGGTTTGAAGTCAGG
>JADFGH010000123.1 GCA_022567775.1 Pseudomonadota bacterium
GGGGTTTTTCGCCCGCTGGGGCAGGCTCCTACAGCCCATATCTTGGAGTGCTTTTGTAGGAGTCCGCCCCGGCGGGCGAATTCGCGGCTAGTTATCAATGCCGAGCTCCCTCTCACGTTCCTCGATGGCCTCTTCCGTTTCTGCCAGCTCGATCATGTTCTGCAATAGCAGCGACCGGTAATCCTGCGGTGTCATGTACTCCTGTTCGAGCCGCAGCGCGTCGATCTTCGCATTGAGCGCGTCCCGTTCTGCGATGAGGTCAACAAGCACACTGTCGTCATTACTCGGTCGAACACGACCCAAACGCGCCACGCTGAAACGATCTGCGCGATCACCCTCCATGCGCGGGTGCTCCGTCGCGAGTTGGCCGCTTCGTTCAAAATAATCATCGACCTGGCGCTCAGCAAAGCTGAAGGCCTCCGCGGCAGACACAATCCGGTTCTTGTCGAGGTCGGCCGTCGGGTCACTGAGTGCCGCGACAAAGTAGTGGCCAAACCGCGTCGCATGGCGTTCGGCGCCACTTCGCGTTGCGAGGATGAGCATGCGATTGTGGTTTCCTGCCAGCTCGGCAAGCGCACCGCTGGCGCTGCTTGTGTTCACAAGCAACTGGCTGGTACTCGGCAGGCTGTTCAGCATGCCGGCGATATCCTCGCCAGTCAGGTCCGGACCCTGGATGTTGAATTTGTATTCGTGATCGTCGTAACTGCCATGCCCGATCAGATAAAGCGCGACCTGGTCGCTGCCGGAGATGCCGGTCTTCAGCTGGTCGAAGAACTGCAGCACCTCGTCGCGTGATACTTCGTCGGCGCGGAAAACACGAATCCGCTGATTCCCGGTCAGGCCAAGCGCTGCACTTTCTATCGCCGCCACCTGTTCCCCGAACTGCTCCGTATAGCGAGGCTCTCCGCCGAGACCTTCAACAACGATAACATGCATTTCCGGGAACGCGGCGGCAGGCAGAATGAGCAGCAGCACACCGATTGATTTGCGAAAGAATTTCAAATCGTGCTCCAGCGGCGCCGCAGTAACCACTCGCCGCCTTTGAGCAGCAGCAACAACAGGAAAACCGCAGGCGCATCCCAGATTGCCCGGTGATTTGTTTCCGTGAGCCCTGAGCTCGAGTAACGCAGCAAGTCGGGTAATGCGTCCAGTTCATCGGGCTCGAGGTAGCGGCCGCCGGTGGCCTCCGACAATCGCTGCAGCGCCCGGGAATCGCGCCTGAAATTAAAGTACTCGGCCTGGCCGGACTCGTAATGAATGCTGGCTCTTGCCACCTCGATCGGTTCGCCATTACGCTCAGCGACGGCTTCAAAGTACCAGTTTCCTGACGCCGTCGGGCTGACGTCGGCCTGGAACACGCCGGGCTCATCGACACTGGGCAGGAGATCTATCGACCATGAGTCACCATCCTGATGCGTAACGATCGCAGTGACACCAATATCGTCGATCGGCCGGAATGCATCGTCACGAAATTCTGCCCGCAGGGAAACTCCGGTGCTTCCCCCATCGCCGCTGGCAGCCAGCGAAACACGGCTCGGCGCATGGGCCACCAGCGCCCGCAGCAATTGCCGCCAGAAGGTCTCATGACTTTGATCCTCGACAGGCATGCTCATCTGCCAGCGCCAGGTTCCGCCGGAGGCGAGAATGTAGGAATGACCGCGCCCAAACTGCTGCGTAATCAGCAGCGGTAACTGACCAATGTCCGTCATCACCTGCAACAGGGTGACTGCCGCCGGCTTCAGATTCCCGGTAACCTGGTAGTCAGCGACCTCCGGCAATTTATTCCACGCCACCCGGTTAGCGTCCGCCGTGTCGGCAAGCCATAGCATCCGGTCATCAGCACCTTGCGGAGTCAACACAACAGCTGCTTTCTTGCGGAAAAACGAATCTGTCGTTGATGGCGGCAGCCTGACCGGCAGGACATCGGCGATCCGTGACTGACCCCAACCCCCGTTGCCGAGTCCGTTCGGGCCTGCGAGCATCAGTAAACTGCCGCCGCGCTCACTGACGAAGTCATGAATAATTGCTTGCTGCTCATCCGTCAGCGACGCTGCCTCGACGCTGCCGATTATCAATGCATCGTAAGCAAACAGTTCATCACGGGTTGTCGGAAATCCTTTTTCAAGTTGCTCCGGTGATTCGATACCTTGCCGGTAAAACTTGTTCGGGCTGACACGAAGCAATGAGGCGATTTGCAGGTCTTCGTCGTCATTCAATGCGCGGCGCATGAACTTGTATTCCCAGCGCGGTTCGCCTTCGAAATACAGAACCCGGTATTTTTGGTCAGCAACCTCGACCAGGGTCGACCGGGAATTATTGCGCAACTCCTGTTCACCCGGGATGCCATCCACACTGAATCGAATATGATGATGCCCTGCGTCGGCAAGCTTAATGTTGACCCAGACTGTTGTATTTTTAGTGTCCGGTTGCAAATCGACCGGCAGCGATTCAAGCAGATCATCGCCGTTGTAAACTTTGAGCCTTGTGCTCGCTGCCGCATCGTGCCGAATCGACACACGCGCTGTGATGGTGCTGCCGGGCAAGGCCCTGTTCGGCAGCATGACATCAGTCAATTCGATATCTTCCGGAATGGATTCGCGGCCAACTGCGATCGTGTGAACCGGCACGCCGAAACCTGCGATTTCCGCGAGATCGCTAAAGGACAATCCGCCGGTCGTGTCGGCGCCGTCGGAACTCAATACGATCGCGGCGAGTGGGCTGAAGCGTGCTTCCCGTAATACATCCGTCAATGACGCGGCGATCGATGTCCCGGTACCTGATGCTTCCGATTCGAGGAAAGAGCTTACCAGCCTGGCTCTGTCGGCAAGTTCGTAGTGTTGCACCGACAACTCCAGCGAACTGTCATCCGCGAGCGTGGCACTGAGACTGCGCATTGCCTGCTGCAGACGCGACTCCGACTCTCCGTACGCCATACTCTCCGAATTGTCGAGGACAAACGCAACTACGTTTTCGCCGGCCCGCAACTGCTCCGTACTCAGCGTCGGTTGCTGCAACAGCCAAATGACGACTGCCAGCATGGCAAGCTGCAGTACCCACACCACGAGCATCTGGGGAGGCCGTGCGAAGTCGCGCCGCCGGTAAAGAAACCAGGATATGCCAGCAAGCGCGGCAATGATCAGCAGGGCCAGCAACCAGGGTGGCCAGTCACCGGTATAAATCAATTCGCTTCGCGCGTAGTCATCGCGTGGATACTTGAACAGAAATTCAAACAATCGCTTTTATTTCCTGGTTTGCTAATGCGTCATCGCATAAATGAGGTAATTAATACCGAAGCGATAAGCGAGTGCAGTCATGTTTTCGGGGTAATCGGGCCAGTCTGCGTGCTCCCATGCGTCGCCGATATCCATATTGAAATTGATACTCACCATGAGGCGGCCTGCGTCATCGTAGATGCCTCGCCAATGTGGTGTGTAGCCATCGCGCTCCCAGGTGACGCCCGAGTAGATGAACATGCGCGACGGGATTTGAATACGCTGGTCAAGGTCATAGATGACATGAAACGCTTCATCGTCCTCGGGGATGTCGACGATGGGCCGGTCCGGAAACACTCTCTGCATCGACGCCACGAATGACGACCACTCCCAGGTGCCGTGAAAATCGTCGACCATCAGGAAACCACCGCGCAACAGGTAGTCGCGAATCCGTGCCGCTTCCTGATCATTGAGGTGCCAGTAGCCGACCTCGACCGCGTATATCCACGGGAAGTCATAGATGTTTTCGTCCAGCGGTGTCAGGATGCGCCCCTGTTCGGCGGCTGCAACGCGCGTCAGCCGGCTGACGCCCTTCAGGAAATGATGCTCCGCATCCGGCCAGTCCGTCTGCCACATCTGGCGTCGCCCCCAACCGCCGCGACCATAACGATTGGCCGAGTAGGCAAGGCGCACGAACTGAAACTCCCCGGGTGCTTCACGAACGGCGCGCGAAGACCCGGACTCACTGGACTGCCCCCACGCAACCGCCACAGCGATCAGTGTAAAAGCTGTGATTGCGATCAAAGTGCTGTAAAAGCCTTTAGGCATTACGCGTTTTCCAAGTCCTGCGCCTGCTATATTACAGACCCTGAAACGATTGTTTTAATTCAATTAAGGGGACAGTTTACTTAATTCGCCACATATCGATCGCCGGAAATCGCACAGTCAACAATTAAGTAAACTGTCCCCTTAATTAATAAACATGACGCTCCTCGACCACAGCTTCGTTTTCATCTTCGCCATCGTCTTTCCCATAGCCGGCTTCCTTGGCTTTCGCCGCTTGCTGCGGCGCGCCGATGCCGGCGAATCGGTCAACCGCAGTCAACTGTACCGCAATACGAGCATCGGCCACTGGACACTCTTTCTTATGTGCATGGCATTGTGGGCCGGCGAGGCGCGGCCTTGGACCGCGCTGGGCTTCGCGATGCAACTCGATCTGCGGTTCGCGCTCGCCGCGATATTGACTGTCCTGGGCATCGCCGTACTCCTCATGCAAAGTCGCCAGGTGAAAGCCGCAACGCAGGAGCAAATCAACGGGATCAAGGAGCGGTTTGGCAGGCTGTCGATCATCATGCCGCGGAACGGCAACGAGCTTGCGCGCTTTTACGGGCTGTCGATTACCGCCGGCATTGTCGAGGAGATCCTGTGGCGCGGATTCCTGATCTGGTACCTGGGCCAGTTCATGCCTCTGTGGGCGGCCGCCCTTGTCAGCACTTTAGGCTTCGCCATGGCGCATGCCTACCAGGGACTTTCGCATTTGCCACAGATCACCGCTGTCGGTGCCGCGTTTGCCGGTCTGTATTTGCTGGCCGGTTCCATCTGGTTGCCAATCATTCTGCATGCTGCTGTCGACATCCTGCAGGGGCGACTGGCATACGACGTGATAAGGGGACAGGCTGCTAGTGCGTCATCGCATAGATGACGTAGTTGACCGCAAATCGGTATGCGAGTGAGGTCATCGGCACGGGATAGACCGGATCGTCCGCATGCTCCCACGCGTCGCCCATATCCATATTGAAGTTGATCGCCACCACCAGCCGCTCGTTGTTGTCGTAGATGGCATGCCATTGCGCAGGTCCGCGCAGCATTGCTTCGATATTACCGTTTGCAGTGCGATACAGGTGCCGCCGTCCTGGAATTTGCGTGTCCTGATCGAGATCGTACAGGACGTTCATCAACGGGTGTGTTTCCGGAAGCCGTGCGATCGGCCAGTCCGGAAATGCACGACGCATGACGTCACTGAACACGACCCATTCGTATTCGCCATGGAAATCATCGACCACCAGGAAGCCGCCACGTAAAACATACTCGCGCAGTCGTGCAATCTCGACCTCGTCGAGCGACCAGTGACCGACTTGCTGCGCGAATAGCCAGGGATAATCGAACAGTTCCTCGTCCGTCAGCCTGATGTGCTGGCTGTCGTCTGCAACATCGAGACTCGTCAGCCGCCGCAGACCGCGCGTGAAGTGATACTCGGCGTCCGGATAATCGATCGCCCACCACGGACGCCAGCTGCGGCCGGCATAGCCGCTGGCATAAACCAGGCGCGCCATGTGGAACTCTGCTTCCGGGGACTCAAGGAGTTCCCCGCCGGCGGACAACGCGGCTACCGCCAGGAAAATGCATCCGACCAAGCTTGAAAACAGATTTCTGATGCCTGACCTCCGTCTGCGATTGCAGGAGTGACTTGTAGGAGTGACTTTAGTCGCGAATAGCTCAACCCCGGTTCGCTACTCGTCGCTGCTTGCACATCCATGTGCGCAGCGACGTAAGTACGTCCATGTACAATAAAGTCGCTCCTACGGCCGTCCGCCCTTAAGATACAGCAACGCGCTTTCCATCGTACATGGCGCCTGGATGACCTCACGATCGGCAAGTTTTTTCCAGCGGTGATTGAATACCACCGGCTCGGTGAAATAGACCGGGTCGGTTACGGTTATTTCAACCATCAGGTACAGGCCATCATCACTCAGCGTAAAGCGCTCCACGAGATGTTTCTTCTCGCTGGAGTTGATACCGGTGTGAGTGCCCCACTGGTCCGCAATAAAATTCGTTGTTTCGACGATGAATTCGTCGCCCTCGAAGCGGCCAACGGAGTAGCCCATCTTTGACGGCTCTCCGGGCTCATGCCCGGCATCGAGATAGACAATTCGTTTTTCCTTCATCAATTCGCGTTCCATGACGACAGTGTTTTCGTCCGGGCGCGTGAATGACACCGGATACGGCACGATCATCGACTTCGGCGGACCAGGATTGCCGCAGGTAACCATCGGGTTCTGGTCCTCATGGAAATTATCGACCATCTCCTGGCCGGCGGCAGACAACGGCCAGCCGACAGGCGGTGTGTAATGTGGCTTGAATCCGCCAACGTCGTTACGCCGCCAAAGTCCCGTGAAGTCTGTCGATGGCTCGATGATCTCCACGGCACCTTGTTCAGTGCCTATGCGCGTGCCGTCAGGGCGTTCCGCCCAGATCAGGCTCGTATAAGGACGGGACTTGTCAAAGTCATGCGATCCGTACCATATGATTCGATCGCCCGGCTTGAACGTGTCCCTGTCCCAGCCCTTGCCTTTCATGGCAGGCGGATGCTCCATCTCGATACTGAATTCGACGATCTCGCCATTCTCGTTCGGCGCGTCCACCTTCAGGTAGACGTGTGGCATCGTCCAGCCGTACTTCACAACGATACCCTTGTAGGTGCGTTTGTCGTCTTTATCAATCGTCGCATGTGAGTGATGCGCTGCTGCCGCAAAAGACAACAGGACTGTCAGGGTCAGCACCGCTGTGCACAATGGTTTATGAACTCGCATGATCATTCCCCTCAGGATCCGGGTCGCATTCCTGGCAGCGCCTCGTTA
>JADFGH010000124.1 GCA_022567775.1 Pseudomonadota bacterium
CGGTCGAAACAGTTTCCGGGTTGCAGTTGACCATGATGGTCTCGTATCCCGATTCTTTCAGCGCCAGCGCAGCATGCACACAGCAGTAGTCGAATTCGATGCCCTGGCCGATACGATTCGGCCCACCGCCAAGAATCATGATTTTTGGCTGCTTCGACGGCTGCGCCTCGCATTCTTCCTCATAGGTTGAATACAGATACGCCGTCGTTGTCGAGAATTCAGCCGCGCAGGTATCGACGCGCTTGTAAACAGGTCGAATATCGAGTTCGTGGCGGCGCCTTCTTATCGCCGTCTCCTTGATCCGCAAAATGTCGGCCATGCGCGCATCGGAAAACCCCTTGCGTTTCATCGTGCGCATCAGGTCGGCGTCCAGGCCGGCGAGACCCGCTTCACGAATGTCGTGTTCGGCGTTGACCAGGTCGGCAATTTGCACCACGAACCAGGGATCGATACCGGTTAGCTTGGCGACATCTTCGTAGGTATAGCCGTGCCGCAGCGCGTCGGCCACGTACAGCAGGCGATCAGGGCCCGGGCTGCGCAGTTCATGGCGCAACCGGTCCCGATCCGCTTCCGTCTCGATAGGACCACAAATCTCATCCAGACCGTTGATGCCGGTTTCAAGCCCGCGCAGCGCTTTTTGCAAAGACTCCTGGAAATTGCGCCCGATGGCCATCACCTCGCCCACCGATTTCATCTGCGTCGTAAGGCGGTCGTCAGCGCCCGGAAATTTCTCGAATGTGAAGCGTGGAATTTTGGTAACGACATAATCGATGCTCGGCTCAAACGACGCTGGCGTCGCACCGCCGGTAATGTCGTTCTTGAGCTCGTCGAGCGTATAGCCGACAGCAAGTTTTGCCGCGACTTTGGCGATCGGGAAGCCCGTGGCTTTGGAGGCGAGTGCCGATGAACGCGAGACACGCGGATTCATTTCAATAACGAGCACGCGCCCGGTTTCCGGGCAGATCGCAAACTGCACATTCGAGCCACCTGTCTCAACACCGATTTTGCGCAGCACATCGATGGAGGCATTACGCAGGCGCTGATATTCCTTGTCGGTCAGCGTCTGCGCCGGCGCAACAGTGATCGAGTCGCCCGTGTGTACGCCCATCGGATCCAGATTTTCAATACAGCAGACGATGATGCAGTTGTCATTCTTGTCGCGCACAACCTCCATCTCGAATTCTTTCCAGCCGATTACCGACTCTTCGAGCAACACTTCGGTTGTTGGTGACATTTCGAGACCATGCTCGACGATTGACGTGAACTCTTCCCGGTTGTAGGCGATACCGCCACCCGTCCCGCCGAGCGTAAAAGACGGCCGGATAATAGTTGGGTATCCAATATCCGGTTGTTTGGCCAGCGCCTCCTCGAGAGTATGGGCGATCTCGGCCTTTGGCACTTCCAGGCCGATTTCGGTCATTGCTTTTCGAAACAGTTCGCGGTCCTCCGCCATATCGATGGCTTCCCGTGACGCCGCGATCAGCTCGACTTTGTATTTTTCGAGCACGCCTTCACGGACCAGGTCCAGCGCACAGTTGAGTCCCGTTTGGCCGCCCATTGTCGGCAGCAGCGCATCCGGCCTTTCCTTCGCGATCACTCGTTCCAGCGACGTCCAGTGCAGCGGCTCGATGTAAATGGCATCCGCCATTTCCGGATCGGTCATGATGGTGGCCGGGTTCGAATTGACCAGGATGACGCGATATCCCTCTTCCTTGAGCGCCCTGCAGGCCTGGGCACCTGAATAGTCGAATTCACACGCCTGACCGATCACGATCGGGCCGGCGCCGATGATCAGGACAGACTTAATATCGGTGCGCTTTGGCATAGGTCCCCGGAAATTCCTGTTTTTTAGTAAGTATTGACTTTAAGAATCAGTTATTAACATCTGTTTTAAAACAAATTACTACAGCGCAATCGTCGTACGGCTCGCACTGCGTTTGAAAGCATCCATGTCAGCGATAAAGCGTTCGAACAGCGGCAGTAAATCATGTGGCCCCGGACTCGCCTCCGGATGGCCCTGGAAACTGAACGCCGCACGGTCCGTCAGCGCGATGCCCTGCAGCGAGCCGTCGAACAGCGATTTGTAGGTGATCTCAATACCGTCCGGCAACGATTCCGCATCTACGGCAAAACCGTGGTTCTGGCTCGTAATGATCACCTGCCCGCTGCTCACGTTCAGTACCGGATGATTCGCCCCGTGATGGCCGAACTTCATTTTCACAGTCCTGGCGCCAATCGCCAGCGCGAGCAACTGATGTCCAAGACAAATGCCAAACACCGGCACCGATGTATCGAGAATTTCCCGTATCGCTGTGACGGCGTAGTCGCAGGGGTCGGGATCCCCCGGACCGTTCGACAGGAAAACGCCGTCCGGTGCAAGTGCAAGCACCTCGGCGGCCGTTGTGGTCGCCGGCACAACGGTCATTCTGCAGTCAAGGTCAGACAGGATCCGCAGGATATTGCGTTTTATGCCGAAGTCGAATGCAACGACATGGTAGGGCGCGACCCTGCGGCTCATGATGCGGTGGCGTTGATCAATGTTGGTTCCATAGCACCATTGATAGGCCTTGTCGGTGGTCACAAACTTGGCCAGATCCATCCCGGCAATGCCCGGGAATTTATTCGCGTGTTGCACGGCAATATCAGGATCTGCCTGCCCTGTCATGATGCAGCCTGATTGCGCGCCCTTGTCGCGCAACAATCGGGTCAGCTTTCGCGTGTCGATGTCCGCAATCGCAACAGTGTTACCCGCCTGCAGGAATTCCGACAAACTGCGCTCGGCACGCCAGCTGCTCGCGATGGCCGAGCTATCCCGAATGACCAGCCCGGATGCATGGATCTTTGACGACTCCATGTCATCACTGTTGGCGCCTGTGTTGCCGATGTGAGGATAAGTGAGGGTGATTATTTGGCGGCAGTAGGACGGATCCGTAAGGATCTCCTGATAACCGGTCATCGCTGTATTGAAAATGACCTCGCCGATGGTCTTGCCATCAGCGCCGACAGATGTGCCGTGGAATATTGTCCCGTCAGCCAGCGCGAGAAGGGCGGGCGTTGTCAACAGCTATCCTTCCTGATCAATAGACGTATCACCGGTAGGGGCCCATCAATCCGACCTTTAGATGCACAAAAGCGGAAGGACATTGCCTTCCGCTCAAGCGTTCGCCGGTCACGCGGCGAACCGGCGTAGTTTACTGAACCCTGAGCTCTTGCGCCAGACCCAAGACGCATCTCAGGCGCCAATCGAACGAATGTAGGAGCGGGTTTTTTGTACATGGACGTACTTATGTCGCTGCGCACATGGATGTGCAAGCAGCGACGAGCCAAGAACCGGGGCCAGGCCATTCGCGGCTGAAGCCGCTCCTACAGCCCCTCCTACGACCAAATATCCGTCATTCGATACAGTCCGGGAGGTTGCTCCACCAACCAGCGGGCGGCGGCCAGCGCACCTTCCGCGAATACTCGGCGGTTGCTGACGCTGTGCGCAATTTCGATCGATTCACCGGCCGACACGAATCTGACCAGGTGCTCGCCAACCACCTCCCCTTCGCGGCGTGAATCGATGTTAATCGATTCATCACCCAGCGCCTCGCGAAGGGCAATCGCAGTGCCGGAGGGCGCATCTTTTTTATCTCTGTGGTGAGTCTCGCGAATCTCTGCCTTGAAAGCCGGCCCGAGGGCCACCGCCGCCTGCCGCAACAGTCTCGACATCACAGCGATTCCCCGGCTCATGTTGCCCTCGACTAACAGGGCAATGTGCCGCGTCGCCGCTGCTATTGCAGCTTCGGCCTCCTGGCCGATTCCGGTAACACCGCAGACCAGGGGTGCACGTTGCTCGGCCGCGACGCCGGCAATTTCTTTGGTCGCCTCCGGCAGCGTGAAATCGATGGCCACGTCGGCGCCGGCCAGCAACGCAGCCAGGTCAGTATCCGCGTTACGCGACCAAACGCCCGCTAGCTGGCAATCAGTCGCCTCCTCAATGACCTGCACCAGCTGCTGACCCATGCGGCCGGCACCCAGTACCGCAACGTTCAGCGCAGCCTCCGTCATCTGCTCACTGACTGATTCGATCGAAGAAGCGTTTCACCGTGTCGAGCCAGCCACCGGCTCGTGGATTATGCCGTTCCCCGCCAGCACTGACGGATGCTTCAAACTGTCCCAGTAATGCGATTTGCTCTTCAGTCAGGTTGATCGGCGTTTCCACAGCAATCCTGGCGAAAAGATCGCCGCGTCGCTTGTCGCGTACCGTTGTTACGCCCTTACCGCGCAGCCGGAATACCTTTTCGGATTGTGTCCCTGCCGGAACTTTAAGAGAAACAGTACCGTCCAGCGTCGGCAGTTCGACCTCTCCGCCGAGCGCCGCCGTCGCGAAACTGATTGGTACTTCGCAGGAAAGATCTGCGCCATCGCGCCGAAATATCTTGTGCGGCCTGACGCGAATCTCGACGTACAAATCTCCTGGTGGTCCGCCGTTTCTACCGGCCTCACCCTCACCGGACAGGCGAATTCGATCGCCGCCGTCAACACCGGCCGGAATCTTGACGGCCAGTTTCTTGTTCTTGCTAACGCGGCCCCTTCCATTGCACTTGTGGCATTGATTGTTGATGACTGTTCCGTTGCCTTTGCAGGCAGGGCAGGTCTGCTGAATTGAGAAGAATCCCTGCTGCATCCGAACCTGGCCGACACCACCGCAGGTTGTACACGTCACCGGCTCTGAGCCTTTTTCCGAACCGCTGCCAGCACATTCATCGCAGGTAACCCGGGTCGGCACCTCGATCGTAATGGAGTCCCCGCTGACCGCTTTTTCGAGATCCAGCTTCAGTTCGTAGCCGAGATCAGCGCCACGAAACACCTGGCTTCGACCGCGACGGCCGCCGCCAAAAATATCGCCAAATACGTCGCCAAATATGTCGCCGAAACCCTCGGCGCTGAAGCCACCGCCAGCGGCTCCGCCGCGCACGCCATCGTGGCCGAATCTATCGTAAGCAGCGCGCTTGTCCCCGTCTTTCAGGACCTCATACGCTTCCTTGGCTTCCTTGAATTTTGCCTCGGCGCCGGCGTCATCCTTGTTGCGGTCGGGGTGATGCTTCATGGCAAGGCGACGATAGGCCTTTTTGATCTCGGTCGCGGACGCGGTCCTCGTCACCTTGAGAATTTCGTAGTAATCGCGCTTTGCCATGTTTATCTTTGTACTAAAAATCGGGCGCCGGTAACGGCGCCCAGTAAACATTTTCAGACAATTGAACGCTCCGAGCGCCCTGTCCCGCTATTAGTCCGACTTCGATTTATCGCCGTCGTCGACTTCCTCGAATTCCGCATCGACAACATCGTCCGTTCCGCTGTCACCTTCCGGCGACACTCCGCCATCCGTGGCTGCCTGCTCAGCGTAAAGCTTTTTCGCGATAGCGGCGGACGCCTCGCTCAAAGCAGCGGTCTTGGTTTCGATTGTTTCCTTGTTGCCATCCGCAAGCACAGCTTTCAAATCGGAGACCGCGGCCTCCACTGCAAGTCGTTCTTCACCGCTGACCTTGTCACCCGCCTCCGACAAGGACTTTTCAGCCGTATGAATCAGCCCGTCGGCCTGGTTGCGAGCATCTACCCGCTCGCGGAACTTCTTGTCTTCCTCCGCATGGCGGGCGGCATCCGCTACCATCTTTTCGATTTCCTCTTTGGCAAGACCACTGGATGCCTTGATGATTATGTTCTGGCTCTTGCCAGAGGCCTTGTCCTTCGCCGAAACATTGAGAATACCGTTCGCATCGATATCGAACTGCACCTCGATCTGTGGCAGGCCTCGCGGCGCCAGCGGGATATCGGCCAGGTCAAAACGCCCCAGGGATATATTGTCCTGGGCGCGCTGGCGTTCGCCCTGCAGAACATGAATGGTTACTGCGGTCTGGTTATCGTCTGCGGTCGAGAACACCTGCGTTTCATTCGCCGGTATGGTCGTGTTCTTCTCGATCAGGTCTGTCATTACCCCACCAAGCGTCTCGATTCCGAGCGAGAGTGGTGTCACGTCCAGGAGCAATACGTCTTTGACGTCTCCAGCCAGAACACCACCCTGGATGGCTGCACCCATCGCAACCGCCTCGTCCGGATTGACATCGCGTCGCGGCTCCTTGCCGAAGAAGTTCTGAACTTCTTCCTGAACTTTCGGCATCCGGGTCTGACCGCCAACGAGAATGATATCGTCGATCTCGTTGACTTTCAGACCGGCATCCTGCAGCGCGATCTTGCACGGACCGATGGTCTTGGCCACCAGCTCTTCAACCAGTGACTCGAGCTTGGCGCGAGTCAGCTTGATGTTCAGATGCTTCGGCCCACTGGCGTCGGCGGTGATGTATGGCAGATTGACTTCAGTCTGTTGCTGCGTCGACAATTCTATTTTCGCCTTCTCTGCAGCTTCTTTCAGTCGCTGCATGGCCAGCGGATCCTGGGTGATGTCGACACCGCTTTCGCGTTGAAACTCCGCTGACAGGTACTCGATGACCCGCATGTCGAAGTCTTCGCCGCCGAGGAATGTGTCGCCGTTGGTTGCCAGTACTTCAAACTGGTGCTCACCATCAACCTCAGCAATTTCGATGATGGAAACGTCGAACGTGCCGCCGCCAAGGTCGTAAACTGCGAGCTTCACGTCGCCACGCTTTTTGTCCATGCCGTAGGCCAGTGCGGCGGCAGTCGGCTCGTTGATAATGCGTTTGACGTCCAGTCCCGCAATCTTGCCCGCGTCTTTTGTAGCCTGGCGCTGCGAGTCATTGAAATAGGCAGGAACCGTCACAACGGCCTCGGTCACCGTTTCGCCGAG
>JADFGH010000125.1 GCA_022567775.1 Pseudomonadota bacterium
AAATAGCGTTGCGCGTCTGGATCGCTGGCAGTAATCGGATGATGATGATCTCCCATACCGTCGAACAAGGGCGCGCCGGCTCTGGTCGCGAGCTCGTTCCTGGTGTCTGTTGCATTCGCCTGCGGTTCTGCTGGCGCTTCCTGGCGCGAGCAGGATGTGAGCCACAGTGTCAAGGCAATGAGCGAGATCAATGTGAATCGTTGAGATTTCATCGGTTTCCCCTGTCCCGGCATGGCGCCGGAAGCATTGTTATTCTTGGGTCGGGCGCGAATTATAGCCCAACAGGCGCCCCGGGATGGACCTTATTCAAGCCCGAGAATCAGCTTCCAGTGCTCTTCGCTGACCGGGAAAATCGACAGCCGGTTGCCTCGCTGCGTCAGTCTGAAGTCGGCGAGGCCGGGATGCTCCTTCAACTCCGAGAGTGTTATCGGCCGCTGCATCTTGCGCACAAACGCAACGTCGACAAGCACCCAGCGTGGGTCATCTTCCGTGCTTTTTTCATCGTAATGCTTTGCTTTCGGGTCGAACTGGGTCGGATCCGGGTAGGCGGCGCTGGCGATTTTCATGATGCCGACGATGGCGGGGACTTTGCAGCTCGAATGATAGAAAAATGCCTGGTCACCCACCTGCATGTCGTCGCGGATCATGTTGCGTGCCTGGTAATTGCGGATGCCGTCCCATGGCTCCATCTGGTCCCGTTCGAGATCATCGATGCTGTAGGCATCGGGTTCGGACTTCATTAACCAGTACGCCACGACGGCCCCTCTGCTGATTCAACTTGGCGGCAGATCGCAGTCTAGCATGCGTCAAATCGGCGAAAACTGCATTGCAATCGGTACCGTCTGTTACGATACGGCGCGAACGGCGACATCCCACGACGAAAACAGCAACGGATTCCGGATCCGACAGGGAGACCAACATTGGCCAACGTGCTGGCAAACATATTCGGTTCATCTCCGGTCAGGCCGCTCGAAAAGCATGTCAACATTGCGTATCGCTGTGCTCGGGAGCTGAACAGGTTCTTTGCTGCCGTCGTTCGTGAAGACTGGGACACAGTCGCAAAAATCCGTAACAAAATTGCCGACCTTGAACATGAAGCAGACAACCTGAAAAAGAAAATTCGGCTGCGCCTGCCCAAGAGCCTTTTCATGCCGGTCCCCCGGCAGGATTTGCTCGAACTGTTGCTGGTTCAGGACAAGATGGCGAACCGGACCAAGGACGTTTCGGGGCTGGTTTTCGGCAGAAAAATGAAGATTCCTGCAGAAATCGCCGACGACTTCCTCGAATTCGTAGCCCGTAATGTTGATGCAGCCAAACAGGCACGAAAGAGTGTTCGCGAACTCAATGAATTGTTCACGAGCGGTTTTCGCGGCGCCGAAGTCACACTGGTCGAATCACTGATCGAAGAACTCGATCAGATCGAGACCGACACAGATGATCGGCAAGCGGATCTGCGATCGGCCTTGTTCGAAATTGAAGGCGAGTTGGAACCTGTCGATGTAATTTTCCTGTACCGGGTAATCGAGTTGACCGGTGAGATCGCGGACATGGCCGAACGAGTCGGCCGCCGGCTTGAACTGCTGCTCTCCCATTAATTCAAAAAACAAACTGCCGAGGGTGCCCTAGTGGAAGCTGAGATTGTCTATGTTGTTCTGGCGGCCCTGTTCGGTGTCTTCATGGCATGGGGTATTGGCGCCAACGATGTCGCAAATGCGATGGCGACATCGGTCGGCTCCAAAGCGCTTACGATCCGGCAGGCGATCCTGGTCGCCGCCGTATTCGAATTCCTCGGCGCCGTACTCGCCGGTGGCGAGGTAACTTCCACGATTCGCAAAGGAATCGTCGATACGGATTTGCTGTCCGGTTCACCGGAGTTGCTGATATACGGCATGCTCGCGTCGCTGTTGTCAGCCGGCACCTGGCTCCTGATTGCCTCAAGGAGAGGATGGCCAGTGTCAACCACGCACACCATCGTCGGCGCTATTGTCGGATTTGCGGCAATAGGAATCGGTATCGATGCCGTGCAGTGGGGCCAGGTCGGCACCATCGTAATGAGCTGGGTCGTGTCGCCATTGACGGCTGGATTCATCGCGTTTCTGATTTACAACAGCGTTCAACGCCTGATTCTGTCGCAAGACGATCCACTCGCACAGGCAAAACGCTACGTTCCCGTTTATATATTCCTGGCGGCGTTCACCATCGTGCTGGTAACCATCGTTAAAGGGTTGAAACATGTCGGGCTGGATATCGGCCTGACCAACAGCTATATGTTGGCGATTGGTATTGCCGCGGCGATCGCAATAGTCGGCGCCATCGCGATTCAGCGCATCAAGCCGGATCGCAAGGCCGAGAAAAAGGCGCATTTTCATACGGTTGAGCGTGTATTTGCAGTTCTGATGGTCGTGACTGCCTGTTCCATGGCTTTCGCTCATGGGTCAAACGACGTTGCAAATGCCATCGGGCCCCTTGCCGCCGTGATTAGTGTCGCGAGATCCGGAATCGTCGGAGCCCAGTCCCCGTTACCGATTTGGGTCCTGGTACTGGGCGGCACCGGCATCGTCGTGGGGTTGGCAACCTTCGGCAAACATGTCATTGCAACCGTAGGCCGAAAGATCACGCAGCTTACGCCCAGCCGCGGGTTCGCCGCCGAACTTGCTGCCGCCACAACTATCGTAATCGCCTCCGGTACCGGTATTCCTGTCTCGACGACTCACACATTGGTCGGTGCGGTGTTGGGTGTAGGACTGGCTCGCGGCATCGAGGCAATAGATCTGCGGGTCGTTGGGCGGATCTTCGTGTCATGGGTCGTGACTATTCCGGCGGGCGCATTCCTGTCGATCATTTTCTTCCTGATATTCAAGTCAATTCTGCCTTGATTGGTAACGGTCTCAGCAAATCCGCAAGGCGCTACTCGCTCGCCGTGCTGGTCGTCGTTTACACATTCAATTTCATCGATCGTCAGATACTCGCGATCTTGCTGCCTGCAATCAAGGCGGAATTCCTGGTCGACGACTGGGTCCTTGGATTCCTCGTTGGAACTTCGTTTGCGGTTTTCTACGCGACGCTTGGCATGCCGATCGCGTTGCTTGCAGACCGATGGAATCGACGCAATCTGATCGCCGGGGCGCTTGCCATCTGGAGCGTCATGACCGCATTGTCAGGTGTTGCTGCCAATATAGTGCAGTTGTCGATGGCAAGAATCGGCGTGGGCATCGGTGAGGCCGGTTGCAGTCCACCGGCGCACTCGATGATCTCCGACTACTACCCGCCGGAAAAGCGGGCAACCGCGATGGGTATTTTCACTCTCGGCATTTCTGCGGGAATATTGATCGCCTATCTCAGCGGCGGCTGGCTTGCCGAGAATCTGGGCTGGCGCAAGACGTTGCTGATCGTAGGGCTGCCGGGTCTCGCACTCGCCCTCATCGTTCGGTTTAGTGTGACTGAACCGGTTCGCGGCATGTCTGAGAACCGCCAGGACAATGATGAACGATATGGGATCATGGCGGTTGCCCGCTTTCTGTACAGCAGAAAGTCGTTTGTTCATATGTCTCTCGGCGCCGCGCTGGCATCATTTAATGCGTACGCTGTCTTAAGTTTTTTCCCGAGCTTCCTGATTCGAAGTCATGGCATGAACCTGCAGGAAATCGGCATGTACCTCGGCCTGATTATCGGTATCTCCAGTGCCATTGGATTCGTAGGCGGCGGCTATCTTGCGGATCGGGTCGGATCGATTAACAGGAAATATGCGCTTTGGGCGATTGCAGCGTCCGCACTCATGGCATGGCTGTTCGTGTTTCCGCTGTACTTGCTCGAGGATTCGACCTGGGTCCTCATACTTTTCTTCATTGCTTCTGTGCCGACGAATGTGTACCTGGCGACAACATTTGCGCAAACACAGAGCCTGGTTCGCCTTCGCATGCGCGCCGCCGCGTCCGCCGTACTGCTATTTATTATCAACATTATCGGCTTGGGGCTCGGCCCGCAGTTTGCCGGGATATTGAGTGACTTCCTGGCGGCCAGTTACGGGGCAGACTCAATGCGTTACAGTTTGCTGGCCATTGGTGCGGTGATCGGGCCATGGGTGGCATTTCACTACTATGCCGCAAGCCGGCATATTGCCAGCGATCTCGATCGGGTGAACACCGACTGACATCCGGGCTACGCATGCTTGAAGAACTGACACGGCGATTCAATTTTTCCTGATAACCCTGGCCGTCGACGATGCGGTCGCCAGTAGTTTGCCGTCGGCATCGCGCAGTTCGGCTTCGAGAAAAGTGACTGTCTTGCCGGACCGGATAACGGTTCCGCGTGCAAACAGTTCCCCCTGACGCGAGACTTCAAGATAGCTCACCTTGATCTCAAGCGTGGCCACGATCGCGACGTCGCCTAACAGGCAGAAAACGGCGTTCGCCATTGCCGCATCCAGCATGCCGCAAATGAATCCGCCCTGGATGCCACCGTCCGGATTGCACAACGAACTGCCGGCCGTGAACCTGACCGTCGCCGCGTTTTCTTCCTTGTCGAACTCCAGCACCTCGCCGCCCAGTGTCTGCATTGCCGGCGGCCTGTTGGCGTTCAAATTCTTGATTAATTCATCAGTTGACATTGGGCATCCCGCAAACAGAGGTTCAAACGGCGCGCATGTACCAGTCGAAATCGACGTTACTGACGACATTGTGGAAACGACGAGCTTCATCACGTCGATTTGCAACATACAGCTCGCAATAGTCTTTGCCAAAGTATTCAGGAAATATTTTGCTGTTCTCAAATTTGTCGATGGCGGCGTCCCAGCGATTCGGAATTTTATTCCTGAGCCGAATTACCTGGCCCTCTTCGACCATGCGCCCGGGATCGCAGCGATTCTTCAGGCCATAGTGCACGCCCGCGAGCAGGGCGGCTGTGACGAGGTAGGGATTTGCGTCAGCACCGGAAGTCCTGTGCTCGAAACGAAGATTCTTCTCATCACTCAGTGGTACGCGGATGGCGACGTTGCGGTGATTGACGCCCCAGTTTGGTTCGACGGGCGCAAACATTTCCGGCCGCAGGCGGCGATAGGAATTGGCATTTGGCGCGAAGATCGCAGTGCCCTCTGCCATGGTTTTTACGAGCCCGCCGATTGCGTGCCTGAATCGCGCCGAGAACGGCGGTGTCGCCATCTTCTCCCTGCCCTGTGAAAAGTAGTTTTTCCCCTGTTTGTCCACAAGACTCATATGGACATGCAAGCCGGAGCCCGAATCTTCCTCGAAGGGCTTGGCCATAAAGCAGGCAACGTATCCGTGTTGCCGCGCTACGGCTTTGATCGCGCGTTTGAGCAGGACTGCGTGATCGCAGGCAAGCACCGGATCATCGACATGTTGCAAATTGATCTCGAACTGGCCTGGTGCGAATTCGGATGTCGCCGTACCGGAGGGAATTCCCTGGGCTTCACAGACTGTGTTCAGGTCATTCAGGAAGTTTTCGATTTCCCAGAGATCGTCCGGGTTGTAACACTGCGGACCGGGCTGCGGCCGCCCGATTCCCGGCACCCGGGAGACTCTCGCCGTAGGCCGATCTGTTTTTGCATCCAGCAGGTAAAATTCGAGCTCGGTCGCCATGACAATTTTCAGGCCCATTTTTCGGATTGGCGCCGCCGCGTTCTCCAGCACAAATCTCGGGTCGGCAAAAAACGGCTTGCCGTCTCTCGAGTAAAGGCAGAATAGCGCCTGCGCGCTTGGCTTCTGCGCCCAGGGTACTGCGGCCAGGCTGCCCGGGACCACGAATGCATCGACATCAGGGTCACCATCCTCCGTACCAAACGGCATTCCGGCAACAACGTCGCCCAAAGTGTCGAACAGCACTGCGCCGCCCGGCATACAAAATCCGTCGACGAATGTTTTCTCGAACTCCTTACGGCGAATTCGTTTGCCGCGCAGTACTCCCGGCAGGTCGGCAATGAGCAACTCCATCATCGCGGTGTCCGGATGACTCTTCAGAAATGCGCGTAACCCGGCAATCGCGCTGGTTGGCTTCCTGTTACCCATTTGTTCGTCTCTTAGCTTCGTGTATTGCTGTTAACCCTGGATACGTATTTCGTACCACGCGACGTTCCAGTACTTGTCAAACTTCCAGCCGACTTCCTGGTACTCGCCGACTTTGCGAAATCCAAGTGCCTCATGCAATTTGACTGATGCATCATTCGGTAAAGCAACGCCGGCATAAGCACCGTGCAATCCAATTCCGGACAGATTTTGCAGCAATACTTCGTAGAGCCGTTTGCCAACTCCCTCACCGGTGGCCTCCGGCGTCAAATACACCGTCGTCTCCACCGAAATATCATAGGCAGCCCTGTTTTCGAATGGCGTACTGCAACAGAATCCGAGGATTGTGCCGTTTTTCTCAGCTACCAGGAGTTGATTCGGTCCGGACACATGGAACTGGGAAAACCAGGGTGCACGCTCACCAATTGAATAGGGGCTGGTGTCGAACGTGGCGTGGGAGTTTTCGATGTAATGGTTATAGATTTCGACAACCGCGTCATAGTCGCCCGGAGCGCAATGCCGAATTCTGATGTCGTCCATGCGCTGAGTGTGGGCACAATTTGCCTGCTCGGCAACTGCTCACGAGGCTGGTGCTGTCGGCAGGTAGGTATTTGTCACGACTCGCCTGGCCCCCGGGATGTTGCCATCATGTGAAACTTGCGCCCATGATATGGAACTGACTCAATGAGTGAAACGCGTCCGCCACAAGGCGCGCAGGCCGCCCTT
>JADFGH010000126.1 GCA_022567775.1 Pseudomonadota bacterium
AGGCAACCCTGCTTACCCTGTTTCTCGGACCGGCCATCGTTTTCGCCGGCGGCATGCTGGCGGCGATATATCCGGCGCTTCGCCTGCACTGGCTGCGCCCGGTGGAAGCCATGCGAGTTGCTCCATGAGGTTTTTCGCGATCATCTCGATGCTCGCCTGGCGCAACCTGTGGCGCAATCACCGGCGCACCATCGTCATGCTGTCCGCGATAACCATCGGCGTCTGGGCGATGATTTTCATGACGGCGTTGATGCGTGGCATGGTTAACGACATGGTTCGCGACGGCATTCGCGCACTGCCGGGTCACGTCCAGGTGCACCATCCGCAATATCGCGATGACCCGAGTGTCCTGAACCTCATACCCACAGCGGATTCGGAACTAACAAAAGTATTCTCACAGGCAGGGCTCGACGGCTGGGCAAGCCGTGTCAAAGTCCCCGGCATTATTTCCAGTGAACGCGAGTCACGTGGTGTCACGTTGATCGGCGTCGATCCGGCGCTCGAGAAGTCGCTGGACGCTCTCGGCAGCAATATCGCCGCCGGCCGCAACCTGGAAGGCGTGGACGACGGTGGCGTCGTCATCGGCCGGAGGCTCGCGGACAAGCTCGACACTGAACTGGGTAAACGCATCGTCCTGATGAGTCAGGATCCCGACAACGAAATCGCGGATCGGGGCTATCGTATCGTTGGCCTTTATGAGGCGAACCTGGAACGTTACGAGGAGTCTTTCGTCTTTGCAGGCAAATCGACTTTGCAAAAAATGCTGGGGATCGAGGACCAGGTCAGCGAAGTTGCAGTCATGGCCGGCGATTACCGCGACCTGGAGGGTCTGACTGAGCGCGTGGCATTGCTCGCAGGTGGAGACGTGGAAGTCCTGCCATGGCAGCAACTCAACCGGTATCTCGGCAGCATGCTCAAAGTCATGGACGGATTCGTGCTGGTGTGGATGATCGTCATATTCCTGGCACTGTCATTCGGCCTCGTCAACACGCTGGTGATGGCAGTCTTCGAGCGGGTCCGCGAAATAGGCCTGATGCTTGCGCTCGGCATGCGGCCCGCCAGCATCCTGGGGCAGATTCTCGTCGAGTCGAGCCTGCTGTTGATCATCGGCCTGGTACTTGGCAACGCACTCGCCTGGGCGAGCGTCGTGCCGCTGCAGGACGGCATTGATATCTCCGCCGTTGCCAAGGGCATGGAGATGTTCGGTGCGTCGAGCATTCTGTATCCGGAGCTGGAACTCAAGGACATTGTTACCGCCAATATCGTTGTGCTGGTGCTCGGCTTCCTCGCCAGTTTGTCGCCCGCGTGGCGTGCGTCCCGCTATGAACCCATCGAAGCAATAACCAAGGTATAAACATGACTGCCGTGCGCTGCATTGATTTGTGCAAGACCTACCGCCAGGGCGATCAGGACATCAAGGCGCTTGACCACGTGAATCTCGATATCGAAAGCGGTGGATTTGTCTGCCTGTCCGCCCCGTCCGGTGGCGGCAAAACTACCTTGTTAAACGCTATCGGCGGCCTGGACAGCCCCGACAGCGGCGAAGTCTGGATTGCCGGGAGGCGCATCGACAACCTGAGCAAGGGTGAGCTGGCGCAATTGCGATTAACGCAGATCGGTTTTGTTTTTCAGGCGTATAACCTGATTCCGGTGCTGAGCGCGCGCGAGAATGTCGAGTTCGTAATGCAGGTGCAGGGCGTACCGGCAGCCGAGCGGCAGGACAAGTCGAGGGCAATCCTGAAGGAGGTCGGCCTGCAGGGTCTCGAAGATCGCCGGCCGGCAGATATGTCAGGCGGGCAGCAACAACGGGTTGCGGTCGCGCGGGCAATCGTGTCCCGACCCGAGCTCGTGCTCGCGGATGAGCCAACGGCCAACCTGGATTCCAAAACCTCGGACGAGCTGATGGCGTTGTTCGTTGAACTCAATGAACATCACAACACGACTTTCGTTATTGCGACACACGATCAGCGGGTCATGTCCTATGCCAGGCGACTCATACGAATGCTGGATGGCCGTATCATTGACGATATTGATCAACAAGCCGCATAGATTACTGTATGCCCTGATTGCAGTTGCCGCAGGATTTTCCGGCGAGGCATTGCCGCAGGACACCGAGTACGACCTCGGTGGTCACATCAAAGGCCGGGCGCTGGGACAGTCCTTCCCGGACAACAGCATATTCAATCAACTAACCGGCTCTTCCTCTGTCGATCTGGAAAGCGACCTGCGTCTGAATTTCGAGGCGAGCAAAGGCCGCTGGTCGTTCGATACTGCTTACCAGTTGTTCGCGGGATACGGTGATCGCATCAATCCGGCGGGCTTGTTGCCGGGGGGCGTGAGCAACCGCCTGCCCAATGACGATCGCCGTTTTTTCAACCTGACGGCCACCATCGACGACGACGGCAAGTTCGTCGCAGGACATCGCCTCGATCGCCTGTGGGTTGGCTACGCCAGCGACCAGGCCGTCGTGCGTCTCGGGCGGCAGGCACTGAGCTGGGGCAACGGACTGATTTTCTCGCCCATGGATATTGTGAATCCCTTCGATCCGACGATGATCGACACCGAATACAAAGCGGGCGATGACATGTTGTACGTTCAGTACCTGCGGGACAATGGCGACGACATCCAGGTTTCCTACGTTGCCAGGCGCAACATCGTCAGTGGCGATCCGGAATTCGATGAGAGCACTGCTGCCGTGAAATATCACGGCATCGCCGGTAATGCCGAATATGATCTGCTGGTCGCCAGCAACTATGGCGAAACCACGTTGGCGGTAGGCGGCAATCGCAGCATCGGTGGCGCCATCTGGCGCGGCGACCTGGTCGTCACCGACGCCGCATCCGGCAGCAAAGTGCAGCTCGTCACAAACTTAAGTTACTCCTGGGTCTGGGGCGGCAAGAACGTGAGCGGCGTGGTCGAATACTATTTTGATGAATACGGGCAAAAGGACGGTCGCTATGATTCCCGGAGCCTTGCACAGAATCCGGAACTGCTGCAGCGGCTCGCGCGCGGACAGTCGTTCACGATCGGGCGGCACTACCTTGCCGGCGGGCTGATGATCGAAATGACGCCGCTGTGGATACTCTCGCCGAATATCTTTACCAATCTCGAGGATGGCAGCGCGTTACTGCAAATCGTTACGCGCAATAATCTGAGCGAGGAGATGGAGTTTATCGGCGCACTGAACATTCCGCTTGGACCGGATGGCAGCGAGTACGGCGGCATCGCCCTCGACACTCCCGGTGTATTCTTGTCGACGGACGCAAGCCTGTTCGCGCAACTGGCCTGGTACTTCTAGCAGCTGGAGGCGGTGTCAAGAGGATGATTAGGATCAATATCCTATTTAATGACAATGGTTTACGTGCAACTCTGTGAGAACGTGCCAGATTTCCTGGATTAAGTATTTCTCAGAATTATGTTTAGTTGTCAATTGACAACCCACCAATTCTAAACTACCATTCTTCTCAGGTTAATCAATGACTCGATCGCGCCATCCCGACAAGGATATTGAAGGAGCGTTGAGATATGCCGAGGAGGCCGGGTGGAGGGTAGAGCCGGGCGGTTCACATGCATGGGGCAGAATTTACTGCCCACGCAACAGCAAAGATTGTCGATGTGGTGAGTTTTGTATAACGAGCATATCCAGCACACCGAAAAACCCCGGTAATCACGCGAGGAAGGTTCGCAGAGTTGTTGATAATTGTACCGAGACGGATGATAGAGAGTAATTTCCATGGGCCAGTACGATTTCACATTGAAGTTTGCGCTTGGGCGACCGGATGCCGATCCCGAGTCATTCATCGAGCCCCTCATGAACGAGGGGTGCGATGATGCGCTCATTGGTATTGGCAAGCTTGGCCGAATCGCCCTCGACTTTACACGCGAAGCGAATTCCGCAGAGGAAGCGGTGCTCAGCGCGCTGGCTGATGTTAAGCGCGCCATTCCTGAAGCAGAGTTTATCGAAGCAACACCGGATTTTGTAGGTGTGCCGGATATTGCGAAATTACTCGGCGTTTCCCGTCAATACATAGGCAAGATACTTAAGAAAAACGAGCAAGAGTTTCCTGTGCCAACCCACGGTGGCGTTCGTGCAATTTGGCATCTTGAAGATGTCTTAACGTGGTTAGTTGAGCATCAAATCAAGGAAATAGACGATTCTTTGTTAGACATTTCCCGCATAAATATGCGCTGCAATCACGCCAGGGAACATAGTCGTTTAGCTGACGAAATACCGCTCCCCGTAATACGGGCTGTAGGCTAATCGCATAAAGCCATCTATTTGGCGGGTTTCTTTTGTTCTGGTCTATTCTTCTTGGACCTATGAGGATCAGTATGATCAATATTCATCCAATTAAAACCGAGGACGATTACAAAAATGCGCTGCTGCGTATTGATTCACTAATGGATGCGGAACCTGATACAGAGGAAGGCGCAGAGCTTGACGTACTCGCTACTCTTGTAGAAGTTAACGAAGCAAAGAATTTCCCCATCGACGTGCCTGATCCGGTTGCAGCCATCCTGTTCCGTATGGAGCAGATGGGAATTAGCAGGAAGGACCTCGAACCGTTTCTCGGAGGTCGAAGTCGGGTATCAGAGGTCCTGAACAGGACTCGTGGTTTGTCTATTACACAGATCCGCAAGCTCCATGCCAGACTCAATTTCCCTTATGAGAATTTAATAGCGTAGCCAAGCTCTGTTAATCGGTACTTAATCAGACATACACCGTCAATTGAGTTCGAATTACCGCTTCGCATGCGATAGCGGCCCTTGGGCTGATATGATGGTGACAGGCTGCAGTTGACCCAAAACAGCCATTCACTTATTCATTACAAGTAAGAAGTCGCGCCTGACAATTATATCCAATTCGGTATAAATAATGCTTGCAAAGTATACTCGAAAAGGTATAATCCGATGATGAAGCTAAGGCTGAAGCCGATTGTTTGGCTAGGCAACTCGAAAGATGTGGTTCGGGACTGGCCATTGGCTACGAAGAAGCGCGCGGGCGAAGAGTTATATCGGTTGCAGATCGGCAGTGAGCCGTTGCACTGGCGCGGCATGAAGTCGGTCGGGCGCGGAGTGAGAGAAATAAAGATTTCGGAAGGTGGTGAGCATCGCGTGTTTTATGTGATGCGTCGGGACGAAGGTATCTTGGTTTTGCATGCATTCGAGAAAAAGACACAACGCACGGCGAAATCGGACATCAACCTCGGCAAGCAGCGGTTGAAGTTATGGAAGTAGGAGAATGTGATGACTAGCATTACGAGAGGCAATGTTTTCGAGGACCTTGGGTTCTCGCCAGAGGAAGCGGAGCGGATGGCGCTACAGGTCTTCCTTGGCGAGCAGATTCGAACCTTCATCAATCGCAACAAGCTGGGCCAAGCGAAGGCTGCGGCTTTCTTTGGTGTGCAGCAGCCAAAAATTAGTAAGATTCTGAACGAAAACCTGGACGGCATGAGCATTGACTATTTGGTCAAGATGGTCGCACATACCGGTGGCACATTTAACTATTCCTTCCGGCAGCCTCGCAAGATGTCCCGCAAAGAGGTCGAGTTACGAGTCGCCGCGGCGTAACAAGTACTTCAGGCATTTTCGAGGACGAGCAACTGGCTGCTCCTGGCCGTTTTCTGTCTATCGCGATATCAATTTGTTGATCGTTTGAACGGCTGCTATTGGTGAAAGCTCCCGTTCGTACTCGATTAATTTTGACACTGTCTCATTGACGGGGAAGCTTACGCAAATTGTTGTCCCAACCGGCTATTGATTATTAAAAATATAATTGTCTTTTTTCAATAAACTAACGGCTAGTCTTCCTCCACGAGCCTCTCTTTCACGCTTTCAAACAAGCGCACGAAATTTGCTTCTACTTCCGGTCCGAATACAGGATCTGGTGTCTGCAGAAAAGTGGCCACCTCAAAAAATTCGTGTCCCCCCGCAATCATCTCCTCGATGCGGCGAAACAGGTCGAGCTCCTCCCATTGTATATGGCCGCGCAAGGTATTGACGTAACGCAGCGTATCAGCGACGACTGATTTTCTTGGGACGACGCCGCCCGAGTTGACGGACGCAACATCATCACGGAGCCGGACGCCGAGCTCCGCGATATGCCGGTGGTCGACGGTAATGCGATCAAAACCGGCGGACAGATCGGGTCGTACCGCCTTCAGCTCGGCATAAATGCGATCTTCCTTGGGATGGTGCACGACATCCGGGTACACGGTCATGTAATGCATGATGTCGTACAACAGCTCGAAGTCCGTATCATCACCGTCAAACAGGCGATTCGACTCCACTTCCAGCAGGTTGAGCATCAGGCTCATGTTCCTGTGGTCCTGGCGAAGTTCGGCCAGTACATTGGCAACATTTTTATCCATAGCGGGTAGTTCGGGATCTGTAAGCAGCCGCTCATCATCGGATTGTTTGGGCGTCCCGGGAATCCGGGCTTTCACCTATAGGGCGTAATAAAATCAGATACTTAGGGGAATGGCCTCGTCATCAGCGGCACTTTGCAGGGTTGTTTGCCGGCAAATATCTGCGACACTCGTTGCCAGGATTTTCGGGAAGATGCAAATGGCAGGTGGCCGGTTTGTTCGGGTGATTCGACGCAGGGAGTTGCTGGCGCTCGCCTTCGGGGCGATGATCGGCTGGAGCTGGGTCGCGCTGACGGGAAACTGGATTGACAGGGCCGGCAGCCTTGGCGCCATGCTTGCGTTCGTGCTCGGCGGCATTGCTGTCATCC
>JADFGH010000127.1 GCA_022567775.1 Pseudomonadota bacterium
CCAGCAGAGCGATGAGAACCAGGCGGGAAGTAATGACGATATGATCAGGAAACCCATTGCGAATTGCAGTGCCAACGGCGACGAGCGTAACAAGCAGCGCCACCACCGACATCATTGCCGCGCCGCGGGCGAGAACCAGTTGCTTCAGTCGCAGCCGGAACTGATGGAGGTATTGATCAAGTTCCTGCGTAGATTTCATCGATTCGCCCGTGCGAGTGGCGCCAGGTAAGTGTTGCCAAGCATCGACTCAGCAATGACGACCATTGCCAGTATGAACAGCAACCAGTGCCACAGCTCCACGGGTTCCGGCTCCACGGTACCAGGCTGGCCGGCAACGATGCCGTCCAAACGCGCAGTTGCATCCTGCCATCGATCCAGCAGCTCCTGGGAGATCCTGGTGAGATCGGATTCCCGTGGATCAATGTTGGCGGCCACCAGCATGTTGTCCTGAGAAGTGTAGACCTCGTAGAAACCCGGTTTATCCAAATTTATTTGCTGCGCGCGAGTCGTATCGGCCAGTGACAGGACCGTGTTGCCGTCCGGATCCACGACCTGGCCGGAGGCATTGCCAACCAGCGACAGGGGTAAACTGGCGCCGGTCGTATAGGTCTTTGAAATTTCGTTGATACCGGACAAATAGCCAGCGGTTTCAATGATAAAGCTGACAAACACTGGACGGAGCGGCAAGTCGTTCCAGCGATTGTCGAGGCCATTCAAAAGCAGCAGCAGCCGCCCGGCTCCAATTCTTCTCTCTATCAGAAATGGCTGCTTATTCTCCAGTCGAATAAGGACCTGGTCCGCGGCCTGTACCTCGATCGGGACGGTTCTCGATACGTTGACGGTATGCCAGCCCTCGGTCTGTGCAAGCACCGGGTGAGAAGTATCAATCTGTTCCGGCGACTGGAACTCGTTGCCGCCGAAACCGACAGTGGCCGCGCTCATTCGATGGCCGGTGACAGGAAGGACGCTGGAGTTCGCAGCCCGAATGCCGGAAAATGCGAGCAGGTTGCCGCCATTTTGCAGGTATGCGGTCAGTGCATGGTCGAGTTCTTCGTCAATTGCTCCGATGTCATCAAGCAGTGCCCAGCGGTACCGGCCAAGCACACGCGCATCGAATTCGCCGATGACCAGTGGTTCGACGTGGTAGCTTTGTCCGGCATCTGATTCAAGCGCTGCCGACAAATAGGTGACGGGCAGGCCGCCGCGATTGAGCGTAATCAGCGGAACTGACGCAGGCGGTTCATTCTCCACGACATGGAACCACTGATTGTCAGCCGCCAGGTCGTCGTCGGTATTGATCCGGACCTGAATCCGGTTGTCGCCCTGTTCGTATTGCAGATTTGTGAAATGCAATGTAACAGGGCCGGTTTCAGAGAGCCCCCGCGTTTCCACAACTTCGCCATTGAGTAATAGCTCAACATCTGCGACCCGCTCCCGATCACCAAAACCCATCAGGCCGACGTCCAGCCCCTCGGCCGTCTCGCGGACATACTTGACGGACCAGTTGAAAGGCGAGCCGGTGCCAACGACATACGGAATCAATCGCGTCACCCGGGAGGGCACCACGTCGGCGAACCTGACCGGCATCGCACTGCCCTGAAAATCACTGATCAAGTGCAGCGTCACCGGTGGTGGAAATGACTCTGCCAGGCGATCCACGGCAGCCATCGCGCGACCGAAATCCAGGCGCAGCGCGCTGACCTTGAGTTCCGATATTGCAGCACGGTGAGCCGCTTTGTCTGCTGACAGGCTACTGCCGATATGCAACGCATCGTCGACGTTGAGGAGCTGCAGCAGCGTACCAGGTGGCACGTCGTCGACAGCCTGGCTGGCAACCGCGATTGCCTGATCGAACACGCCGGCGCGACTCATCGAAACGGAAGTGTCTACCAGGATCAGATGTGTCCCGGCAGCACCCGCTGTCAGTGATGTGGGCGGCCTGTTGAGGAAAGGTTTCGCAAATGCCAGCGCAATCATCAGCAGCAACGCGATACGCAATGCAAGTAATACCAGGTACTTGAGCTTCTTTTGCAGATGTACACGCTCCTCCGTTGTCTCGAGCAACATCGCCGAACTGAACGACTGACGATCTGAACTCTGCGTCTGCAGCCGATGCAGCCAGATTGGCAATGCAATCGCGAGTGCGCCAACCAGGAACAACGGTGCGAGGAAACCCATTACTATTTTCTTCTCTGCCGGAACAACAGATAGTTGCGCAGCGCCTCATCGAGTAAGTCGCTGGTGTTCACGAGCACGTGATCCGCACCAATACTGGCCGCGGCGGCCGCGAGCGAGTCGATATGGGCACGGATGCGCTTAGGGTATGCCTCGCGCATGAACTGCGGCGCCACCTCGATTGCCTTGCCGGTCTCGAGATCTTCGAGCAACACGTTGTTGCCGAATTGCGGGTCGAGTTCCTGCTGGTCGAGCACCTGGAACAGAACCACATCCTGCCCGTGCCAGGCCAGTGGGCGTACACCCGCCAGCAGGTCCTCGGCATCACAATAGAAATCCGAAATCACCGCAACCAGGCCGCGGCGCGATACCTGCTCCCTGAATTTATCGAAGGGCTTGTCGAACCTCGTGCCCACGGCGGCTTCCGCCGAATCGATGCAATGTAAAATGCCCTGCAATTTGCCGGCGCGTGACGACGGCGCACGATAATCCCTCACTTCTTCGTCAAAAATCATGCAGCCAACCGCATCGTGTTGACGCGCCGCGAGAAACGATAAACTCGCGGCCAGAAACTGGCCGTAACGTAACTTGCTAACGGGCGGGCCACCAAATCCCATCGACGCACTGGCATCAAGGAGGATCATCAGGTGTGAATTCGTGTCGCCGAGGAATCGTTTGATGTAGGTTTTTCCCGTGCGCGCGTAGACGTTCCAGTCGATAAACCTGGGATCATCGCCCTCGGCATACGCCCGGTACTCCGCGAACTCCTGGCTGAAACCGAAGGTCGGCGAACGGTGTAGTCCGATCAGGAACCCCTCAACCACCGAGCGCGCGACCAGATCGAGATTCTTCAGGCCGGCCAGGACCTCGGGGTGCAGGAGGTCGCGGGCCGTTGATTGACTGGGCAGCATGCCTATCACAGGTCCAGGGCGCCTCTAGCCGTCGATCTTTTCGAGCATTGCGTGCAGGACGTCGTCGACCGTCATGTTGTCGGACTCTGCAAAGTAGTTACAAAGTACGCGGTGACGCAGCACCGGCAACGCCATGTCACGAACATCGTCTTTGGTCACGTGGTACCTGCCTTGCAACAGGGCACTGGCCTTTGCGGCAAGATTCAGGAACATGGTTGCACGCACACTGGCGCCAAAATTGACATAGCGCCTGACAACGTCCGGCGCGTTTTCTTCGGACGGCCGGGTCGCACGCACGAGGTCAACCGCGTAACGATTGACCGACTCGGCGACAGGCACCTGGCGCGTCAGCCATTGGAAACGGACAATTTCCTCGGCGTTTGTAACCGCGGATACCTCCGGGATATCGACACGCGTCGTAAACCGGTCGAGCACGGCCAGCTCCTGGTCGCTGTCGAGGTAGTCCAGCAGCACATTGAAAAGGAAGCGATCAAGTTGCGCCTCTGGAAGCGGATAGGTTCCTTCAAGTTCGATCGGGTTCTGGGTTGCCAGCACGAAGAACGGCGGCTCCAGGCGGTGACTCTCGCCGCGCACGGTGACGGAACGCTCCTGCATGGCCTCCAGCAGCGCCGCCTGTGTTTTTGGCGGCGTCCTGTTGATCTCGTCAGCCAGCAATACATTCGTGAAAATCGGGCCTGGCACGAAGGTCCACGAGCGGTGACCTGTCGCAGTATCTTCCTCAATGATGTCGGTACCGGTGACATCTGTTGGCATCAGGTCGGGCGTAAACTGAATTCTCTTGAACGTCAGGCCAAGTGCATCTGCAAGTGTTTGCACGAGCAGAGTTTTCGCAGTTCCAGGCATGCCGGTAATCAGGCAGTGGCCACCCACGAGCAAAGTTATCAGCAGATGTTCGACGACCTCTGCCTGGCCGATGATGACCTTGCCGACTTCATTACGCAGTTTTGCCGTCGCCGTCTGAAACGTGCCAACCAGCTCACGCATTTCATCAGTTTCGAAAACCTCTTCCTTTTTGGTCGCCATGCCTTGTGTTCCATTCGTTAGTGTTGATTGTCCGAACCGGCGCGCATCAGGTCCAGAAGCAGCCTTTGCGCCGGTCTGAAATTCGGTGCAAGGTCGAGAGCCTGCAAGAGATGATCTTGCGATTGCTCGTTATTACCCAGTTGATGGTGTGCGCTTGCCATTCGATAATTTGCCGTAGCCTTGTCATGCGGGTTCAGTGCGAGGGCAATTGAATATTCCATCAGTGCCTCCTGTGCTCGTTCAGCCTCGAGCAGCATGTCGCCAAGCGTGCCATGCAGCTCCTGATCCAACGGGTCGACCAGGTTGACGCTTGTTAAGACATCGATGGCCTCACCGCTGCGATTTTCCTCGTACAGCCAGCCGCTGAGTCGCTTGAGCGCTACCGGATCATAACCACCGTTCTGCCAGAAATTTTTGAGCGCCGCGACCGCCTGCCGGCGCTGGCCGAGTTCCTCCTGAGCGTGCGCCAGCGCCAGGTACGGGCTATCCGGCTCAACGTACTGAGGCAGGAGATCGAGCAACTGTTTCGCCATTTCGATGGTGCCCGGCCAGTCGCCGGTGGATAGTTTCTGCCGCATCGACGAATTCGTCCGCTGCCAGACCTCGAGATTGTCGAGGATGCCGCCATGCCGCGATCTGACGAACTGATTAAAATCCCGGTCAAATTCCTGTGGCGTTATGCCCAGCACTTCTTCGATTGCCTCGCTGGTCTGCAGTCCGTCACGATACTTATATAAGAGTCCACTCAATGCTTCGGGGCCGAAAGCAGCGTCGATATACTGGCAGACCAGCCCCGCCTGCATATAAGAGACGATAATTTGTTCTTCGTAAGCGGGACGCAGGAAACCTTGGTCGAGTTCCGCAACCGGGAGGAAGCGATCGTCCTTCATCGCGTGGTAGACCGACATTGGAATACGCACACCGGGATTGGGACCGCTGCGCCACTCCTCGAATACTGAAATGCCCTCGCTGAACCAGCGCGGCACAAGATGATTGGAAGCTTCGAGCGTAAAAACATGCGCCAATTCATGCCACAGCGTCGTGCCCCACTGGAATTGCGCCGGCGGCCGCCCCGAGGGTGAGTCCATTGCAACGACATAGCCAAAGGTGGCACCGAGAATGCCGAGCCCCGGCATGCCGGCAGTGCGCACGGCAAAGTCCTCATGATCCGGGTACATCTCGATAATCACAGGTTCCTTTAATGCAAAATCGTAGCGATCCGTAAACTCCGCGATGGCCTCCCGTGTCAATCTAATCGCATACGGTGCGATGGCTGCAGCCTCCTTTTTATGCAACCTGAGCGTAACAGGGATCAGCCCAGCGGCGTCCGGCATTTCGGGATCATTGATCAGCGTGAAGTTCACGAAAGAATCCAGCAGCCGCAACGTATTGACGGCGATGGGACTGAATGGATCCTGGTCATGCGCTGTCACCAGGTGTTTCCTGGCGCGGCTCACCTGGTTGTCCCGCAGCAGGTTTACACCCAGCTGCTCGTGAGCGGATGCGAGCCCTGGTTCGATATCGACGGCCCTCTGGTAAAGGTCGATCGCCCCACGGTAGCGGCGCGTAATTACGTAAAAGTGCGCGGGTACTGCGTAGATGCCCCCGTAATGCCGGTTGTAGGCGAGTGAAATTTCAGTCCAGCGGCTCGCTGTGACATTGTTCAGCAGATCCGCGGCCGCGCGCAAAGCATAAATTTGCAGCGGTGGCCAATCATTGCGATCGACGATCTCCGCGGCATCATCGAGCGCCGCCAGTGCTTCGCTGTAGCCTCCGTTTTCGAGCGCTACGCGCGCGGACAGCAATAATGCGCCTACCCGGGCGCCATCCGTTGTCGTTCCGTCAGTCAGCAATGATGTAAGAAACGCGTTTGCCGCATCATCAAAACTGCCCGCCAGCACACGGGCAGCACCGAGCCGTGCGAATGCGTTGCTCCCATCGCGCTCGATCACCTCGCGATAGATATCCATCGCTTCCGCGTCCTGATGAGAATCAGCATACAGATCGCCCCAACGTACTCGGGTCGCGACGTCGTCAGGATTTTCACGCATCGCCTGCTGAAACCAGCTGTTCGCAGCCTGCAGATCTTTCAGCGCCCAGGCAGCTTCGGCCCTTACTGCCAGCGAAGTGCCGGTACGCAACAAGTTCGCATAACAGTTGCGGGACTGATCGGCCTGTCCCCGCCAGTGCAACTGATCGCAGGCGATGACATCCATATCGGTAACTGCGCCGTAGTGAATCTCGCGGGCGGTCGCGTGCCCCGACAACAAAGTAAGCAATGTTGCCGCCATAATCGTTATTCGCCTGCCGGGGCGGACGAATTCACGGCTAGTTTTCAAGATCCAGCTCCCTCTCGCGCTCCTCGATGGCCTCTTCCGTTTCTGCCAGTCCGATCATGTTTTGCAACAGCTGCGACCGGTAATCTTGTGGCGTCATGCGGTCCTGCTCAAGTCGCAGCGCCTCGATCTTTGCATTGAGTGCGTCCCGTTCTGCGATGAGGTCGCCAAGCACACTGTCATCAGT
>JADFGH010000001.1 GCA_022567775.1 Pseudomonadota bacterium
CGTAGACATCGGCCTTGTCGCCTCACGGATGGACCTCAGCTGCGGGCCGGCCGGCGGCGACAGCCCGCTGACACGCCCGAGACGGCCCGTGCCGCCCTCAGCATACCACGGCTTGCAGCGTCGCTGCTACGGGCACGCCGTCCCGAACGCCAGCAGCAGGTCGATCAGGTCGAGGACGGCAGCGCCTTCCCGCACTCCGTGCAGACAGCCGACTCGCCCATCGGATACGCACACTTCGGGCAGAGGCCGCGCCTCAGCCGCAGGAAGCGCCGGAGGGTGAAGGGGCCCGGGATGAGCAGCCAGAGGATCGTGGCGTAGAAGATTGTGTTGAGAGCAAAGCCGGGCCAGATCGGCCGGAGTGGAATCGCCAATTTCACCCAAAACCACTCGACCCAATTATGGCGGACGGTCCCGGGCACGGTCCGGGGACCCACAGGGATCGGGCGGTAGAGCTCGTGCGCTTGCGGTAGCACCCAGCCGTATCTAATCGACCGTTGATATGGGAGTGTCTCCGACATCAGACTTTGAAATGGCCACCCGCGAGCGTCAAGGATGATCGGCTCCTGGTCCTCTAGAAGCACTATTTGACACCTGTAGTTCTAATGCACGGATCATCGCAAACGAATCGGCAGAGGGGTTCCAGCGACGAAACCTCGGAGCAGATTGGGGCGTGAGGCAATGGCTGCTGCCTCCGCCTCGGCGCGATCGTGCAGCTCCGTCAGATCGTGGATCCCGTGGTTCGCCAGGCGGTGGTACTTGAGATTGCTCCACACGCCCTCGACGGGGTTGAGTTCGGGGGCATAGGGCGGCAGGAACTCCACCGTCACCCGCCCACGACTGGCTGCGTACACCTTGACTCGGCGACTTCGGTGCGCGGTGAGGCGATCCCAGATGACGATGACCTCACCGCGGAGGTGTCGCAGAAGCGACCGGAGGAAAGCGATGACCTCCACCTCACCGACGTTGGCATCGGGATGCCACTGCAAGAACAGTCGCAACCGCTTCCGCTGAGGCGAGATGGACAGACCGCCGATGATGGAGACCTTCTTGTGGGCACGGCCACGGTGACGCAACACGGGTGTACAGCCGCGCGGCGCCCAAGTCCGCCGCACCGTCGGCAGCATCAACATGCCTGATTCGTCGATGAAGACGATGTGCGCCTGCTTACGAGCGGCTTTTTTTTATGCGCGCCCAGTCCTCTCGGGTCCACCGGGAGATGCCCTCCTCGTCACGCTCGATGGCCTTCTTCTGAGGCTTCTGACATGACCATCCCAAGGAAGCCAGCAGTCGTGGGATGTGATCGACGTGGTATTGGACGCCGTACTGCTGCTCGATCAACTCGGCAATGCGAGGGCACGTCCAAAGATCGGTCGAGAACCCATTGGCCTTCGCTCCCTTCAACAGTCGCTTCACGAGGAGCGTCTTCTGACGTTTGGCCAGGCGGGCGGGGCGCCCCGGATGAGGCTTGGCGGCCAGCCCGGCCTCTCCCTTCCGTCGGTGGGCTTGTCGCCATCGACGGACACTGCTGGAATCCGCGCCTATACGATCGGCGACTTCGGTCGTCGAGAAGCCCTTGTCGAGCAACTCGATCCCCCTTCGTCGCCGCCGCTCCAACTCCGCTGCGCTGCCGTTTGGTCTCATGAATCAATGTATCGGCCAATCGCCGTCTCGTGCATTGATTATACAGGGATCAATAACCCACACTCGGTGGCCCAACTGGGCTTATGAAACGACTTCTAGACACATGACCACGTGATCAACCTAACGGGCCGCGGACACGAGACCCCGGCAATGATTTCACCCTTGATCGGTTTTTCAGCCGCAGAGTCCGGAATGACGATGCCACCCTTTGAGGTGCGCTCCTCATCCATGCGTTTTACGATGACTCGGTCATGAAGCGGACGAATCTTCATCGTTTAGATCTCCTATAAACTATTGATTATTAATGAACTAATGCGGTTTTCCTGACCGGCGCCTGTTAGCACTCGGCCTCGGTGAGTGCTAATGATAGGGGCCGCGCGGCAAATTTCAAGCCCGCCGAACAGGTGGGATGCAAATTGCGGCGTGAGTCCATGACAGAACCGGTTAGCATCGGTATCCTGCCCCTCCGGTTCAGGCCCTTTATGTTCACATAATCGGTAACAATAGCTGCCCGGAGACGGTCCAATGTTGATACCCGAATCATATGCCCGAGAAAATGCTGAACGCCCTTAACTCAATGCTTGCCGCCCTGCTCCTGACGCTGCTATTGGCTGTGCCTGGGGCGTTGGCGCAGGACGAGGACGTGCTGCATCCGGAGGAGGCCTACCGCTACGCCGTGGCCGATAGCGGGGACGCGATCGAGATCGACTGGGTCGTGGAAGAGGGCTATTACCTCTATCGCAACAAGATGTCCTACGCCAGTAATTCCGACGCAGTCGTATTTGGCGAGGTCGTGCTGCCCGAAGGACTGCACCACGAAGACGAGTTCTTCGGCGTACAACAGATATACCGGGACCGTTTTTACGTAAGCATTCCTTACACGGTGGTCGGCGAGGCGCCGGCAACGATGGATCTCGTCATCAAGTCCCAGGGCTGCGCCGACATAGGCCTCTGCTATCCGCCGCAGACCTGGACCGAGACTGTACGGCTTGTACGGAACCTGGATCGCGGAAAAATTCAGCTTGGCGATGTCGGCACAATTGGCAGGTTTGGCAGCTTCGGCGGTGCCAACGATGATTTCCTGCCGGTCGACGAGGCATTCCAGCCAATCCTGACCGCGCTCGATGGCAATACCGTCGAAGTCGCCATCAGGGTCGCCGCCGGATACTACTTGTATAAGGACAAGATCTCGGCAACGGTCGATTCGGACCAGGTACAACTCGGCAAACTCGAGCTGCCGGCCGGCGAGATGAAAACCGATCAGTATTTCGGGAACATGGAGGTCTATCACTTCGACGTGTTCGGACGCCTGCCGATGGCGCGTGCGACCCCGGAAGCAATGGACCTCGATCTGGAGATCGGATACCAGGGCTGCGCTGACGACGGAATCTGTTATCCGCCGGTAAGCAAAATTATCACCGTCTCGTTGCCTGGGGCAACCGCTGTTTCCGCACTGGCGAGCGTTGCAGCAGCGAACGCGAGTGCAGCCCCCGTATCCGAACAGGCGCGACTGGCGCAAATCATCACCGGCTCAGGATTAGGCCTGGTGGTTGCAACCTTCTTCGGTCTTGGCCTGTTGCTTGCGTTCACGCCGTGCGTCCTGCCGATGGTGCCGATCCTGTCGGGCATCATCGCCGGCGAAGGCGACAACATCAGCCCCGCTCGCGGTTTTTCACTCGCATTGAGCTACGTCATGGGCATGGCGCTGGTCTACACCGCCGCCGGCGTGGCGGCAGCGGCGGCCGGATTACAGTTACAGGCGATGTTCAACCAGCCCTGGGTGCTGGTTTTGTTTTCGAGTTTGTTCATCGTGCTCGCGCTCGGCATGTTCGGCATGTTCGAGCTGCAGATGCCATCCGCGATCCAGTCCCGCCTTGCAACTATTGGTGGTAATCAGAAAACCGGGACCGCCATTGGCGCCTTTGTCATGGGCGCCATTTCGTCGCTGGTGGTCACAGCGTGCGTCGCCCCTGCCCTGATTGCCACATTGACCGTTATGGCGCAGACCGGCGACATGGTGCGGGGCGGTACCGCGCTGTTCGCAATGAGCATGGGCATGGGAGCACCGCTGCTACTCGTCGGTGCCGCGCAGGGCAAGTTGTTGCCCAAGGCCGGAGCGTGGATGGTCGCCGTGAAAAGTGCCTTTGGCTTCATGATGCTCGGCCTCGCAATCTGGATGATGTCGCGCGTGCTGCCGGATGAGGTGACACTGGCACTTTGGGGCATATTGATTTTCATGGCGGGCGTCTATCTCGGCGGCCTCACTACGCTGACCTCAGAGTCGTTTGGCGTACAGAAACTCGGTAAAGGCTTCGGCCTGCTGGCCATCATTTATGGCGCCGTCCTGCTGATCGGTTCGCTGGCCGGCAGTGACAGCATGTTGCGTCCGCTGGCGGCATTCAACACCGGCGGCGGTGCCATTGTCGCCGAACAGCGCGAGCTTGCGTTTCAGCGCATCAAGACGACCGCAGACCTGGATGCCGCGGTTGCCGCGGCTGCGCGCCAGGGCAAATCGGCGATGCTGGACTTCTACGCCGACTGGTGTGTCTCTTGTATCGAAATGGAGAAATACACATTTACTGACGCTGGTGTCCAGGAGGCACTCTCCAATACGGTATTGTTGCAGGCCGACGTAACGGCGAACGATGATGAAGACCAGGCGTTGCTGCAGCGCTTTGGTGTGTTCGGTCCGCCGACGATCATCTTCTTCGGCGCGGACGGAGTGCAACGACACGGCTTTGAGGTGGTCGGATACATGAAGGCTAAGGATTTTGCCGAGCACGTCAGGATGGCGACGGGGAAAAATTCAACAATGAGTGCACAGAACTAAAACTAATGAACAAGAAATTTGCGATTATATTTTCATTGGCCGGACTCCTTGCCGCAGGCATCGCGTTCACCATTTTCCGCAACCAGCCGCAGGCGATCGACGTGCAGCCGGTTGTCGAGGCGGCAACACCGGTGGTTGTCGAGCGCTTGGACTTCTCACTGCCGGATCTCGATGGCAATGTGCGCAAACTTTCGGACTGGGACGGCAAAGCCCGGCTGGTGAATTTCTGGGCGACCTGGTGCGCACCGTGCCGCCGGGAGATTCCTCTCCTGAAAAGCACGCAGGAAGCACACGCAGGGAACAATCTGCAGATCATCGGGATTGCCGTCGACTTCCTGGAGCCGGTACAGGCCTACGCGGAAGAAACCGACTTCAACTACCCGATCCTGGTCGGGCAGGAAGACGCGATGGCTGCCGCGGAAGCATCGGGGCTGGAGTTCATCGGCATGCCTTTTACGATGGTGGTCGCACCGGGCGGCGAGCTTCTGAAAACGCATATCGGTGAGATCGTTGAGGCGCACATCGAGAAAATCCTGGGCGTATTCGAACAACTCGAGTCCGGCGAGATCGACCTCGCCGGCGCCAGGACTGCGCTGCAAGACCTGTAGGAGGGGCTTTGTGTGCAGGGACGCGCTAATGTCGCGACAAAATCGCCGGGAGCGATTTTGGATAACGCCATAGGCGTTAGCCCGACAAATCGTCAGGACAGACGATTTGGACGCCTGAGCGTAGCGAAGGCGCCCGAAGGGTGAGCTGCAGGGATGCAGCGAATCAACGGCTGAGGGCAGGATGCCCGAATCAACGACAGGATGTCCGAGAGCGACGAGCCCCAAACCGGGGTTGAGCCATTCGCGGCTGAAGCCGCTCCCACAAATCCGCTCCTACGTCTTGCATTGATACGGAACAGCTTGCGGCGCATACGGCTTGATGCCTTGCGCCTCGAGGACGGCGAGGAAGTTCGGAAACTGGCTCGCATCGAAATGCCCGTATCCCAGGAAACTGGCGAGCGAGTGCATATCCTCGTCATTGTCGAGAGGCAGAAGTAATTCCAATGCTTCGTCATCCCGACCCATAATCTTCCGAGATAACCACATTGCAGCGGGCTCGTCCGGGTGATCCCGTAGCATCTTATTGAAGATACGTGTCCCCAGCTCAGACTTGCCCTCGGCGCAGGCCTGCCGCAGTGTCGCGAGGGCGCGATTGTCTGCCTCCATGTCGCTCGCCTGGACGATTGGCAAGATTCTGCTCGCGCCGTCGATGTCACCCAGCCACAGCAACGCGCGTTGTGCCTGGTAGAGCACGTTGACGTTATCGGGGAAGCGCTCGATAGATTTTTCGGTGAATTCACGCAAGACTTCGGGGTTGTCGCCATAGAGCATTGACAATATCGACTGGACAGCGACGAGGGGATCATGACCGTCACGCTCGTAGAACTCGGCGACTGCCTCCACTGCCTCGTCATACATGCCAAGCTCCTGGAAAAGGCCCAGCAGAAATCCCTGTGCGTCATGATCATTCGGCCGCTGAGCCAGATAGGTGGTGATCAGGCGTAGCGCCTGCAGGTGTTTCATCTCGACATGCGCCTTGCCGGCGCGATAGGCGATCACGCTGACGGGATCCTTCTGGTGCCGGATCGCGTTGTCCATCGCCTCCTCATAGCGAGCCAGGATTTCCTCTGTCGGCAGCTCGGTCAGCCCTGATGCGATATTGACGGTCAACAACTGTAGCCGCCAGAACTCGGCGAGCCGCCGGTACGCGAGGGCAAATTCCGGGTCGAGTTCGATCGCGCGCTCGTAGGCCTCGCTGGCACTCAGGTACTCATAGACGTCACCGGAGGCAATCGAGCTCACCCCGAAAGTCAGGCCCTGCAGATAGGCCTCGTACGCCGGCACCGAGCTCGTACCGGCAGAAACCATGCGGGCAAGCGCCTCCGGGTCCATGGCCGTCTCCAGTGCATTCGCAATCTGGATCGCGACCTCTTCCTGAATCTGGATGACGTCATCCATTGTCCGATCGTAGCTCTCGGACCAGAGGTGGAAGCCATCGTCGGCGCGGATGAGCTGTGCCGTTACTCGCAGACGATCGCCACTGCGGCGCACCGAGCCCTCGAGGATATGTTCGACACCAAGCGCCTTCGCGATCTCGGGAATGTTTTTGTCTGAATCCTTGTAATTGAACGATGATGTACGCGCAGCAACCAACAAGTCGGGTGTGCGCGCGAGGGAGTTGAGTATCTCTTCGGTCAGCCCGTCCACGAACCATTCCTGCTCGGCGTCCGAGGACATGTTGACGAACGGCAGCACGGCGATCGAGCGGCGCTTTGTTGCCACTTCCGCGGGCTGTGTAGCCGACAGACTTTCCGCGTCCGGCGGCGGAGCGTCCGTCTTTGCAACCGGCTCGGCTGCCGGCGTGGCCGCATCAATGAGCTGCTGCCGATCCCATACGAAATAGCCGAGCGCGATGACCAGTGCACCGATGATGGCGAAGTCGAGTTTCCGTCCGGTCGAGGCGGTCACCGAGACTGCCAGACTGACGTCACGGGTCTTCCTGATGCCATCGGGCGTCAGCTCGAATGCCCAGGCGAACAGCAGCGCGAGCGGGAAGCCAATGGCGAGGAACAGGACCAGCGTCTTGAAGACCCAGTCCGGCGCGCCGAACCCGGGCAACAGCGCCTCGGCGATCTGGATGACAAGCCAGCAGAAGATGACGTATGCGATGGCGACGCGGACGACGTTGCGCCGCTTCAGTTCGTCAAAGAACCGTCCCATAATCCCCCCGCAACTGACTCGAAAAATCGTTGCAAACCATATCATTAAAAGGGGCGATCGGCGGAATAGGGCTCTGACCCCATTCGCGGCGGCCCGGTCGCGATTCTTGCGCCATCTACCTCGAAAAGCGTTAGAATTGCCGCCATCTTCGGCAAACTGGCGAAAAACAGCCCACAATGGCGAGCCTGCTCCTGATCAATGGCCCCAATCTGAATCTGCTCGGCAGCCGCGAGCCGGGCGTTTATGGCACAGCCAGCCTCACAGAGGTAGAGGCCAGCCTTACCGAGCTTGCGACAGACCTAAGCCACAAGCTTGCCACGTTCCAGAGCAACGCCGAGCATGAAATTGTCGACAGGATCCAGGCGGCGCAGGCCGAAAAGGTCGACTTCATTCTCCTGAATCCCGGCGCCTTCACGCACACCAGCATCGCCATGCGTGATGCGTTGCTGGCGGTCAGCATTCCGTTCATTGAGATCCACCTGAGCAACGTATTTGCCCGCGAGGATTTTCGACACAAAAGCTATTTCAGTGATATCGCCGCCGGCTGCCTGTTCGGCCTTGGCGCATACGGTTATGAGCTGGCATTGCTTGCGGCATCCCGGCAACTGTCTGAGGACAAATGATGGATATCAGAAAAGTAAAAAAACTCATCGAGCTGCTGGAAGAATCCGGCATTGCCGAGATTGAGATTACCCAGGGAGACGAATCTGTGAGAATCAGCCGCTTCGCTGCCAACGTCGCGCCGCCGGTGCCGGTAGCAGTGCCGCCGGCCGCAGCAGCGGCGCCACCTGCCCCGGCTGCCGCCTCACCGGTTGCCATGGCCGAAGCCGAGGAAGACGGTCATGTCGTGACGGCGCCGATGGTTGGCACCTTCTACAATGCCGCCTCACCAGGCTCCCCGCCATTTGTGCAGGTCGGCGACCGGGTCAACGTCGGCGACACACTTTGCATTGTCGAAGCAATGAAGATGATGAACCCGATCGAGGCTGAGGTTTCCGGAGCAATTAAATCAATTCGCGTGCAAAATGGTGAACCGGTCGAGTACGGACAGATTCTGTTCGTGATCGACCAACGCGCTGCCGAGTGATCGGACAAATCTGCGATGCTCGATAAGATCGTCATTGCTAATCGCGGCGAAATTGCCCTGCGAATATTGCGGGCCTGCCGGGAAATGGGCATTAAGACCGTTGCCGTACATTCGACTGTGGACAACAATCTGAAGCATGTTCTGCTGGCAGACGAGACCGTTTGTATCGGTGGCCCCCCATCGGCGGAAAGTTACCTCAACATGCCGGCGATCATCAGCGCCGCCGAGGTGACTGACGCGGTTGCGATCCACCCGGGATACGGTTTCCTGTCAGAAAATGCGGATTTCGCCGAGCGCGTGGAGTCGAGCGGGTTCGTATTTATTGGACCGCCGGCGAGCGTGATTCGGCAAATGGGTGACAAAGTCGCGGCGATCCAGGCCATGAAGGCGGCTGGTGTGCCAACCGTTCCGGGCTCGGATGGGCCATTGGGTGACAACACCGACGAAAACCTGCGGATCGCCCGTGAAATTGCTTACCCGATCATCATCAAGGCCGCTGCTGGCGGCGGCGGTCGAGGCATGCGGGTCGTACATTCAGAAGCATCGCTGGTGAATGCAATAACGATCACACAAGCGGAGGCCGGTGCAGCCTTCGGCAACGAAACCGTTTACATGGAGAAATTCCTGGAGACGCCACGGCATATCGAAATCCAGGTCCTGGCAGATAATCACGGTAATGCCGTGCACCTCGGTGAGCGCGACTGCTCGATGCAGCGCCGGCATCAAAAAGTGATTGAGGAAGCGCCCGCGCCCGGCATCACTGAAAAGCAAAGAAATTTCCTCGGCGATCGTTGCGTGCAGGCTTGCAAGGATATGGGATATCGAAGCGCCGGCACCTTCGAGTTTCTGTACCAGGACGACGAGTTTTATTTCATCGAAATGAACACGCGCCTGCAGGTCGAACACCCGGTTACCGAAATGATCACCGGTATCGATATCGTCAAGGAACAACTGCGAATCGCGGGCGGCGAGGCCCTGAGCTTCACGCAGGACGATGTACAACTTCGGGGTCATGCCATCGAGTGCCGGATCAACGCGGAAGATCCGAAGACGTTCTTGCCCTCGCCCGGCCTGGTACAACTCTGGCATGCACCGGGTGGACCGGGCATTCGGGTCGAGAGCCACGTGTACAGTGGTTACAGGGTGCCGCCTTATTACGATTCGATGATTGGTAAGATAGTGGCACACGGTAATGATCGACCAACCGCAATTGCGCGCATGCGCAATGCGCTGACCGAAATCGTCATCGAGGGCATCAAGACGAATGTGGCCCTGCACCAGGAAATTTTCCAGCACTCAGCGTTCCAGGCCGGCGGAACTGATATTCACTACCTGGAAAAACGGCTCGGACTGTAGCTCAATAGGTTATGGAATGGCGTCAATTTGTCATGAATCTCGAATCGATTGAGCCGGATCGGCTTGAGGAAGTCCTGCTCAGGCACGGCGCGCAATCGCTAACGCTGTCCGATGCCGGGGACGACCCGGTGCTTGAACCTGAACCCGGGGCTGCACCGCTTTGGAGCACTACGCGGATGACGGCATTGTTCGCCGCGAATGCGGATTTTGAACGCCTGCGGACTGACCTCGAGCACACGCTTGCGATTGACACGCTGCCGCGAAATCGCGTGGAATTGCTGACGGATCGCGCCTGGGAACGCGAGTGGCTGAAGGATTTCGTGCCGATGCGTTTCGGTGAACGACTTTGGGTATCGCCGGCCGGCTTGGTGGTCGACGCTGACGATGCCGTCGTCGTCCGGCTTGATCCCGGCCTGGCGTTCGGTACAGGCACACATGCGACAACCGCACTGTGCCTGGAATGGCTTGATAAGATCGAAATCGCAGGCAAAACACTGCTCGATTTCGGCTGTGGTTCAGGCATTCTTGCCATTGCCGGGTTGAAGCTGGGCGCGACATCTGTCACCGCCCTCGACATCGATCGGCAGGCAATAACGGCGACCCGGCAGAATGCGCTCAGCAACGATGTCGATAATCGGCTCGTAACGACGATGCAGATGGATCTGCTTGACGATCAGTTTGATTTTGTCGTTGCCAACATCCTGGCCGGCACGCTGATCGACCATGCAGGATTCGTCTGTGACCGCCTGAGACCGGGCGGCCGGCTGGCGCTGTCGGGGATCCTTGCCGAACAGGTTGCGGATGTGACCGCGGCCTATCAGCACTGCGTCGAGTTTGGCGCGGCGGATTATCGTGACAACTGGGCCCGCTTGTCGGGAACGAGAACCTGGGACTGATGCATGTTTACCGAATGCCCCGAATGTAGCACTGCATTTCGTGTCACCGCGAAGGTACTGCAACAGGCAGGTGGCCGGGTGCGCTGCGGCGGATGTGGCCACGCATTCAGTGCGATCGAACATCTGACCGAAGAAGTGCCGGGCTCGAACGAGCAGGACAGCACTCCTCCTTCCGAAGCCGCCGATGACCTGACGTCCGACGACAAATTTGCGGAGACCAGCAGGCTGTTGTTGAAGACACTGGATGAACTCGCCGGTCCGCAAGATGTACGTATCGAAGATACAGGCTTCGAGTGGCAGGTTTTGGACGACGATGAGGACGAAGGAATCGCGGCTGAAGCCGCTCCCACAGAAGCCGCTCCCACAAAGGATGTCGCGGCTGGCGCCGCGCCCACGGAATCCGATGAAGAGCAGGCCGAGCCTGCCCTGAGCGAACAGGAGGACTGGACCGGCCTGCTCGAAGAAGTCGCCGAAGACGATACCGGAGCCGACGCCATATCGCTTGAAGTTGAAGAAGAACTCGCAGCCATTCATAACGAACTATCCACGAAACAAGATCCTGCGCCCGTCGATCTCAACTCCCAGTTCGATATGCAGGCGGAAGCGATGGGACTTGAAATTACCGGCACGCACGATATCGAGGATGTAGATGAAGATGATCTGACCGACGCTGTGGCACTGACAGAGGATGACGAAGGAATCGCGGCTGGCGCCGCTCCCGCAGACGCCGTTCCCACAGATGACGAGGAAGAAGGAATCGCGGCTGGTCGCTCTCGCCCATCCATGGGCTCCGCGACATACGTACATCCTGTACAAAAAGCCGCTCCCTCAGAGCCCGCTCCCGCAGAAGAGGCGACTAAGCTGTCGCTTGAAGGTGCCGATGGCGCTGCGCCGGTAAAACCCGAATATTCGGTAGCCGATGAATTGCCCGAGCCGTCTGAGGAAGAGATGACCATCAATCAGCAGATTGACCAGGAATTGTTGGCTGCGGCGGATGAGGACATAGATTTAAAGGCTACGCTGGTTGGCCTCGAGGTCCCGGGCGGTTTGTTTGACGAGGACTCGCCAGAAGTTGAGTCGATCGTCATGGAAGGCGAAACCGTCCGTGGCTCCTTCGACGAGGAAGAAACCAGGCGCCCACGGCATGAGGCACTAAGCCGTTTCGATAACGCCGGCAATCTTGTCGACAGCTATATTGCAAACAGAGCTATGCGCGGTGGCCGGCGCAGGACGGATCCGGCGAGCTATGGCGTGATTGCCGGCACCATATTGTTGTCGCTGCTGCTGGTTGGCCAGGTCGTCCACGCCAACCGCGAGTCGCTTTCGACGGCCGGACTGTTCAATCAAACGATTGGATCGGTATATCGCATGTTCGGCAATCCCATAATGCCCGAGTGGGACATCAAGGGCTGGCAGTTTGAAGCAACGAATGGCAGTATCGCCGAAGACGAGGACGTGTTGACGATCTTGTCGCGCATCGGCAACAGGTCGCAGCAACCACTGCCATATCCCCTGGTGCATGTGTCACTGACCGACCGCCGGGAAGAAATAATCGGTAGTCGCGTACTCGAGCCGAACGAGTATCTTGCCGGCGATCTGGATCCTAGCAAGCCAGTGACACCCGGAGAAAATTTCACGGCAGTCATCACGATTGACGAGCCATCCGTCGACGCTACCGGCTTCAAACTGAACGTCTGTTACCGGGTAAGCCCGGGACGAGTGCGCTGCGCCACCGACGACTTCAAAAACTGAGGTTCGTTTTGCGAATCGGCCCCTACGAATTGAAGAGCCCGTTTCTGCTCGCTCCCATGGCGGGCATTACCGACGCGCCTTTTCGCAGACTGTGCCGCCGTTTTGGCGCCGGCATGACGACCTCGGAAATGACGACTGCCGACATTAGTTTGTGGAACACTGAAAAATCACGCCGCAGACTGGACCTGGATATGGATGCCGAGCCAAGGGTCGTACAGATCGCAGGCTCGGATCCGCAGCAATTTGCGATTGCTGCGGCGCTTTGCGTTAGCCGCGGCGCCCAGATTATTGATATCAACATGGGATGCCCGGCTAGGAAAGTCTGCAGCAAGCTGGCCGGTTCCGCGCTGCTGCAAGACACGAAACTGGTGTCCCGTATTCTCGAATCAGTCGTCAGTTCGGTTGCTGTACCCGTAACACTGAAGATACGTACAGGATGGGACAAGCGTCATCGCAACGGCGTTGAAATCGCGCAGATTGCAGAGGCATCCGGCATCAGCGCGATCGCCGTGCATGGGCGCACTCGCGCTTGCCGTTTCAAAGGCGCCGCAGAATATGCAACGATTGCGCAAATCAGGGACAAGGTTTCAATACCTGTTATTGCCAACGGCGACATTACAACTTCCGAGAAGTCGCTTGAAGTTCTGCGTCTAAGCCGCGCTGACGGCTTGATGATTGGTCGCGCTGCACAAGGCCGCCCGTGGATTTTCCGCGAACTGAATTATTTCTTCGAAACCGGTAGTCACGCACCGTCGCTGGATAAAAGCGAAGTCCGTGATATTATCCTCGACCACCTTGGCGACCTGTACCAGTTTTATGGGGAAACGACTGGCGTTCGGGTGGCTCGCAAACACCTTACCTGGTATTGCGCCGGTTTGTATAACGCACAGGAATTCCGGTCACAGGTGGTGCGTGTCGATAGTGCTTCCGAGCAAATTCGTCTAACGCGGGAATTCTTTGTCAGCCGGCCATTCTTTGACCGGCAGGCCGGGAGGGATTCTTTAGCCGCGTAAGAAACGCATTCCGGGAGTTTTTTGCAACGTCTACCTGGATGAGTCAGGACAGTGGCCCAGAAAAACACGAATAAGAACAAGGATTTAAATGCCTTAAATCACAGGAAGCCACTCAGAAAACACACCGAAGATGCACTGAACCATTATTTCAAGAGCCTGAACGGGGATCGTCCCGGCGATCTGTATGATCTCGTTTTGGGTGAAGTCGAAGAGCCGTTATTCAAAGCTGTTATGGATTACACGCATGGTAACCAGAGTCAGGCGGCGGGCATTCTTGGCATTAATCGGGGCACCCTGCGAAAAAAACTCAAAACCTATTCGCTTATTCGGTAAGGGCAATTAATGTTCAAAGTGCGGCGCGCGCTTGTCAGCGTTTCTGACAAGCGTAATTTGATTCCGTTTGCCCAGGGGCTACAGCGCCTGGGTGCAGAAATTCTGTCGACCGGCGGCACCTGCCGGCAACTTAACGAAGCGGGCATCGACGCCGTCGAGGTGTCATCCAGGACCGGGTTTCCCGAGATTATGGGCGGCCGGGTCAAAACATTGCACCCGATCATTCATGGCGGACTGCTGGGCCGGCGCGGCACCGACGATGACGTCATGACCGAGCATGGCATCGAACCCATCGACCTGCTGGCCGTTAACCTGTATCCGTTCGAGGAAACCATCAGCAGAGCCGACGCATCGCTTGCGGACGCCATCGAGAATATTGATATCGGGGGGCCCGCCATGATCAGGGCGGCGTCCAAGAATCATGATGGCGTTGTCGTTGTCGTCGATCCGGATGACTACAATGCGATCCTCGATGCGCTTCAGTCCGATCAAATGACAGAAGAATACCGCCGCAGCCTGGCGGCAAAAGCTTATGCGCTCACTGCAAGCTATGACATTGCAATTACCCGCTATCTTTCGGCATTGGATGAGGAATCGCGGCTCGTCGCTCTCGGACGTCCTGTCCTCCGCGACATTAGTGCGTCCCTGCACACAAAGCCGCTCCCACATTCCTGCTGTTGGCACCCGTAGGAGCGCCGTCCCGGCGCGATTCAATTCCGGCGGCGGACCGAGGTTACATTCGGTAATTGTTCGAGCCGGTTGATGACGCGGCTGAGTGTCGGCAGACCGGGCACCGAGACATCTAAATCCATCGTCACCTGCATCGACTGTTTGTCGGTCTGTGTCTGGATGCTGTCGACACTGACATTTTCGTCGGCAAATACACTGCTGACATCGCGCAGCAGGCCTTGCCGGTCGAATGCATGCAGTTGCAACTCTGCCGGATAAATGGCGTCGGCGGCATTTCCCCAGTCAACGTCAATGACTCGCTCCGGATGACGGGCATGCAGGCTCAGGTAATTGCCGCAGTCCTGGCGATGAATACTGACGCCGCGGCCTTTCGTGATGTATCCAATAATGTCCTCAGGCGGCACCGGACGGCAGCAGCGTGCGAAATTGCATAGCAAATCCCCAACGCCGCTGATCGCGATGCCAGCAGAGCCGGATTTCTTCTGCGGTGACTGTCGCCGCTTGCGAATGACCTCCGCCGGTTCTTCCCGCCGCAGGTTCTGCACGGCTGAGGCGATCGAGGCCGCAGTAATGTCGCCGGCACCCAGGGCGATGTACAACGCGTCGTTGTTGCCGAACTTCAACTGTTTGGCCAGCTCTTGCGTAGCAAGGTCGCGAACATTCAGGCGCCCAAGTTCCCGCTCGAGCATTTCACGACCCTGGCGCTTGTTCTGCTCCTTGTCCCGTTGACGAAACCAGCTTCGAACCTTGGTGCGACTCCGGGATGCGGCCAGGTAACCGAGTTGCGGACTCAGCCAGTCGCGACTCGGTTGTGGGTTCTTGCCCGTGATGATTTCAATCTTGTCGCCATTTTGGACTTTGTAAGTCAACGGCACGATACGGCCGTTGACCTTGGCGCCGCGGCAGCGATGTCCGACTTGTGTGTGCACATGGTAGGCGAAGTCGAGCGGCGTCGAGTTGGCCGGCATCTCGACGACATCGCCTTTGGGGCTTACCGCATAAACGCGGTCCTCGAATATGTCGCCGCGAATCTGCTCGAGAAGATCGCCATCGTGCCCGGTCGGTTCCAGTAAACTGCGCAACAGGTGTATTTTCTGATCGAACGATGCTGTGCTCGTGCCGCCTTCCTTGTAGCGCCAGTGTGCGGCGACGCCGAGTTCTGCATGGCGATGCATGTCATGAGTTCTGATCTGCACCTCGAGCGTCTGTCTGTCAGGCCCGATAACGGCAGTATGCAGCGACTGGTAATTGTTGTCTTTCGGATTCGCAATATAGTCGTCAAACTCGCCCGGCAAATACGACCAGAGATTATGCACAACGCCTAATGCTGCATAACAGTCGCTGACATCGCTGACGAGGACCCGCACCGCCCGGACATCGAAGATTTGGTCCAGGCCGCGGTTCTTTTTCTGCATTTTTCTCCAGATGCTGAAAATGTGTTTGGGCCTGCCACTGATATCGGCAACGATGTCATTCCTTGCAAGTTCCGCTCCCAGCGTATCTTTCAGTTGCTCGATAAACGACTCGCGTTCATTGCGCTTTTCTTTCAGTGTTTTCGCAATGTGCCTGTAGGTATCCGGCTCGAGATAGCGAAATGCCAGGTCCTCCAGCTCCCATTTGAACTGCCATACGCCCAGCCGGTTCGCCAGCGGCGCATAGATCTCCTGTGTTTCCACGGCAAGCGAGCGCTGTTCGGCCACATCTGCGGACTTTGCAAGGCGCAATCGGTACAGTTGTTCTGCAATGCGCACCAGGACCAGCCGCGCGTCGGACACCACCGCGAGCAGCATCTTGCGCAGTGCCTCCGACTGCTGAACGGCAAGTGCCTCACCCGGCTGCCAGTTGGGCGGGAGCGTGAAGCTCCCCAGTTGCACCAGCCCCTGAACGAGCTCCGGCAGACCCTCGATTTTCAGCTTCTGCAGATCCTTCAGCCCAATCAGGCCCTCTCTGCGCAGTGGATAGACCCGTACCGCCGCAACCAGGGCCTGCGGCAGCGCCAGCGGCTCCAGGATTAAACAAATCTGCTCACCCTGCAGGCGCGCCGCCAGGATATCCGGGCGATCCGGCAGGGTGGCTGCAAAATCATCGACCCGGGTGACAATAACGGCGGGTTCGGCATCGATCTGCCTGTTTTCGGTTTCAGAAATAGCCATTTGGCGGATTTAGACGGGTGTGCGGGAATCTTTTAACCGTTATCATACGCCGTGATATTGGGCGAAACATCGGCAATTAGCAGGCAGCAGCGTGTGCCCGCACCCGCACGCGGGTGCTGAATGGAACATCCGGGAACCGGCGAGAATCTCAGCTTATGGCGGGACACAGTAAATGGGCGAATATCCAGCACCGCAAGGGCGCCCAGGACAAGAAGCGCGGCAAGCTCTTCACCAAGCTGATCCGGGAAATTACCATCGCCGCGCGTATCGGCGGCGGCGAAATTGCAGCCAATCCACGGCTGCGGCTGGCAGTCGACAAGGCGAAGTCGCAAAGCATGCCAAAGGACAACATCGATCGCGCCATCAAACGTGGATCGGGTGACCTCGACGGCGTGGAGTACGTCGAAATCCGTTATGAGGGCTACGGCCCGGGCGGGGCGGCCGTAATAGTGGACTGCATGACGGACAACAAGAACCGTACGGTTGCCGAGGTGCGGCACGCGTTCGCAAAATTTGGCGGCAACCTGGGCGCTGACGGATCGGTCAGTTACATATTCAATCATGTCGGCCTCCTGAATTACCCGGCCGGCAGCGACGAACTCGCGCTGATGGATGCGGCCATAGATGCCGGCGCCGAGGACGTCATTGTCGACGACGATAAATCCATCGAAGTGCTGACCGATCCCGCAGATTTTGAGGAAGTCCTTGACACGATGAGAGCGTCCGGATTCGAGCCCGAGCATGCCGAGCTGACGATGCGCTCATCGACCAGCACCGATCTCGGGTTGCAGGCTGCTGGTTCGATGATCAAAATGCTCGAAATGCTGGAGGATCTGGACGACGTCCAGAACGTCTACAGCAACGCCGACATTGCGGATGAAGTGTTGGCCCGACTTTGAGGTGATTTTTGACGGTACGCCTGCGCATTCTTGGAATTGACCCCGGGTCACGCCTGACCGGGTTCGCGGTCCTTGACTGCCATCAGGATTGCGCCACCTATGTCGCCAGTGGCGCTGTCAAGACTGTTGAGGGCGCCTTCAAAGACCGGCTCAGGCTCATTTTTCAATCGATCAATGCAATCGTTGCGGAATACCGGCCGGATGTGCTCGCTATAGAAAGTGTCTTCGTACACAAGAACGCCAGCAGCGCACTGAAGCTGGGGCATGCCCGGTCCGCCGCTATTTGCGCCACTTTCGAGTTTGACCTCGAGGTATTTGAATACGCGCCGCGCGAGATCAAGCAGGCGGTCGTCGGTACCGGAGCTGCGACCAAAGCCCAGGTCCAGCACATGGTTCGTGCGCTGCTGAAACTCGATGGCGATCCGTCTCCGGACGCAGCAGACGCGCTGGCAACGGCACTTTGTCACGCCAATCAGCGCCGCTTGCAGGCCACGCTGCGCGGCGTCAAAGCGATGGCAGGCGGCGTCCAGTGATCGGATCTCTGCAAGGCCGGCTCATTATCAAACAGACACCTTTGATCATCGTTGAGTGCGCCGGCGTCGGTTATGAAGTAGAAACCCCGATGTCCACATTTCTTGAGCTGCCGGCCGTCGGCACTGAAATCTTCCTGCACACGCATCACCTGGTTCGTGATGACGCGCAGTTGCTGTACGGCTTCTCCACTGAGGATGAGAAGGTCCTGTTTCGCCTGCTGCTCAAGGTCAGCGGTGTCGGCGCGAAATTGGGACTGTCAGTACTCTCGGGAATGGGCGTAGGCGACTTCGAACGCTGTGTCCGCTACGAGGATACGGCGATGCTGGTCAGGATTCCGGGCGTGGGCAAAAAGACCGCAGAACGTCTGATTATCGAAATGCGCGACAGGATCGGGCAGTCGCCTGCGCAGGCAATCATGGCGAAGGCCGGCAAGGTGGCAACCGACCCACGCAGCGAAGCCTTTGATGCCCTGGTTGCCCTTGGTTACAAACCCGCCGAGGTCAAACGGCTGCTTGCTAAACTGGACATCGAAGACAAATCGGCGGCAGACATCATCCGACTGGCACTAAGGCAGGCTGTAACCTGATGAGCGCTATAGAGCATGACCGCATATCGAGCGCCATTCCCCGGGAAGAGGACAAGGCGTTCGATCGGGCCATTCGGCCAAAGACCCTGCGTGATTTCATCGGGCAATCCAAGGTCAAACAGCAAATGGACATATTCATCACCGCGGCGAGAAATCGCACGGAGGCACTTGACCATCTGTTGATATTCGGCCCGCCGGGTCTCGGCAAGACCACGCTGGCACACATCGTCGCCAACGAGATGAAAGTCAATATGCGTCATACGTCGGGCCCGGTGCTGGAAAGACCTGGCGACCTGGCTGCGATCCTGACCAACCTGGAACCGAACGATGTGTTGTTCGTGGACGAGATTCATCGGCTGAGTCCGGTGGTCGAGGAAGTCCTTTATCCCGCGATGGAGGATTTTCAGCTCGACATCATAATTGGCGAGGGTCCGGCGGCCCGCTCGATCAAGCTGGATTTGCCGCCATTCACCCTGGTTGGCGCCACCACGCGTGCCGGCCTGCTGACATCACCGCTCAGGGACCGCTTCGGCATCGTGCAACGACTCGAGTTTTACTCAACGGAGGAACTCGAACAGATCGCTGAGCGGTCTGCGCGCATCCTGAACCTGCCGCTGGATGCGGGCGGAGGCCGGCAGATCGCGGGCAGGGCACGAGGCACGCCGCGCATCGTCAATCGCCTGTTGCGCCGGGTGCGTGATTACGCGGAGGTGGAGGCTGAGGGCGTGGTAACCGAGTCAGTCGCAATCAGCGCGATGGATATGCTGGACGTCGATCCCAACGGCTTCGACGCGATGGACAGGCGCCTGCTGCAAACCATCATCGAGAAGTTTGATGGCGGGCCGGTGGGCGTTGAGTCCCTGGCTGCAGCCCTGGGCGAGGAGCGGGGCACGATCGAAGATGTGCTCGAACCTTATTTGATACAACAGGGATTCATGATGCGCACGGCGCGTGGCAGGGTGGCCACCCGCAACGCCTATTTGCATTTTGGCCTGACGCCACCGGCACGGGAAGCCATTCCGGAGCTACCGCTTTTCGAGCAACCCTGAGCTATACGTCGCGAGCTATTGGACAATTCGAGCAGTCATAAGCCCTTCGCCTGGCCAGTCCGCGTTTATTACGAGGACACGGATGCACAAGGGCGGGTTTATTTCGCGAACTATTTCAAGTTCATGGAACGCGCCAGGACGGAATGGTTGCGCTATCTCGGTGTCGAACAGGATGTTCTCCTGAATGAGGAACGGAGATTCTTCGTGGTAGTGGAGTCGCAGGCAGATTTCCTGATTCCAGCGAATTTCAATGACGAATTGCTGGTAACGGTGGATCTGTTGAAAGTCTCGCGAGCGAGTTTTCTGATCAAGCAGGAAATCTATCGCAAGAATTCCGCAAGCGAATTATTGTGCCGGGGCACGACACGAGCTGCATTCCTGAATGCGGACACGTACAAGCCGGTCAAGGTAGCCGCTGCAATGTTTGAGGACCCTGAAAAATGACAACAGATATGTCGATCCTGAGCCTGGTAATGGGTGCGAGTTTCATAGTGCAATTCGTACTCCTGATTTTGCTGGCTACGTCAGTCGCTTCCTGGAACATCATATTTACCAAGCGCAGGCTGATACGCCGGACTAAATCTGCGTCGGATGATTTCGAAGCCAGCTTCTGGTCCGGCGGTGACCTGAATACGCTGTATCGCAGCGCCAGCCGGCAAAAAGGCGGCAGCAGCGGCATGGCCAGCATTTTCGAATCGGGCTTCAGGGAGTTCAATCGCGTCTCCCAACAAGGCGATGTGGAACCGGACAAAGTCGTGGAGGAATGCCGGCGGGCAATGCGTGTATCGCAGATGCGCGAGGTCGACAGGCTCGAGCAAAGTCTCGCAACGCTTGCGACCATCGGATCAACCAGCCCGTATGTCGGCCTGTTTGGAACCGTCTGGGGCATCATGAATTCCTTCCGGGCGCTCGGCAATGTGCAGTCTGCAACGCTCGCAATGGTGGCCCCGGGCATCGCAGAGGCGCTGATTGCCACGGCGATGGGATTATTTGCAGCCATACCGGCGGTGATTGCCTACAACCGCTATGCCGACAAGGTGGTGCGGCTCGAAATTCGCTACGACGGTTTCATGGAAGAATTTTCGAGCATTCTGCAAAGACACGCACGCAGTCAGCGAAAGGCAGTTTGAGATGCGTTCACCCATGCAAAAACGCAAACTGATTGGCGAGATCAACGTCGTCCCTTACATCGACGTCATGCTGGTGCTGCTGGTCATATTCATGGTGACTGCACCGCTGCTGACGCAGGGTGTCACTGTTGAGCTGCCTAAAGCAGGCGCTGAACCGATCGCGAATGTTTCGAATCATCCGCCGCTCGTCGTCAGTGTCGATGCCGAGGGCAACCTGTACATCAATGTCGGGGATGATGAAGACGAACCGGTATCAGGAAAGGATATCGTGGCGCGTACCGGTGCCGTGCTGCGCAATCGTCCAGATACGCCCGTGCTCATCAAAGCGGACCGGCACGTTCAGTACGGCTTCGTCGTCGGCGCAATGGTATTGCTGCAACAGGGAGGCGCTGAACACGTCGGTTTCGTCACCGACCCGCTGGATACCTATCCGGTACCGGAAGAAGGCGATCTGAAACGTTGATACGCGACAAGCACAACATCGTTCCGCTGTTCCTTGCCGCGGTTTTTCATGTGCTGATTTTCGGCGGGCTGGTGCTGGCTATCGATTTTTCATCGCCGGCGTATCCGGCCGTGCCGCTTGCCATCACCGCGACCCTCATTACGGAAGCAGACCTGCCGAAAGCTCCGCCGGTTGAGGAACCGGAGCCCGAGCCGCAACCGGAACCGGACACCTCCGTCGAGGACCGGATCCGCGCAGAGGAAGTCAGGCGGCAGGCAGACATGCGCGAGGAGCAGGAACGCATTCGTCTCGAAGAACAGGCCGATCAGAAGCGCCGGCAGGAGGAAGCGGCTGAGCGCAAGCGGCGCCAGGAACAAGAGGTCGAACGATTACGGGCAGAGGCAGAGCGCAAGCGGCTCGAGGATATCGAACGGCAGCAGTTGGAAAATCAGCGCCTGCGCCTGGAGGCTGAAGAAGCCGAGTTGCAAAAAAGGCGGCAGGCTGAACTGGATGCCGAAGATATGCGGCTGGCAGCGCTGAGTGCCAATGACACAATGCGCTGGGTGTTCGCGCTGCAACAACAGATTGCGCGGAATTTCGTTCTGCCTGCTTCTGCCCCTGAAAACCTCGAATGCGTGGTCCACATCCGGCAACTTCCGGGTGGTCAGGTGGTCAGTGTTGAGGTCGGCCGCTGCAACGGCGATGAGTCAGTACGTCGCGCCATTGAAGCAGCGGTTTACAAGGCTTCGCCACTACCGTCACCGGACAATCCGGGTGTTTTTGATCGGGACTTGCGGATCACGTTCAAACCTGAACAATAGAGGCACTTCTGGTATGGCCTGGGATTTGAAAATGCGGAATTTTGTTGTCCGGCGGTTGGTCGTGTTCGGGCTCTGTGCTGTATTAGGCGGTCAGGTACAGGCCGAGCTAAAATTTGAAATTACCGACTTCGTCGGCAAACGAGCCCCGGTTGCCGTGGTTCCCTTCGGTTGGGAGGGCGACGCCGAAAACGCCCCCTTCGATATTTCCGCCGTCATCACGGCAGATCTCAGCCGCAGCGGCCGTTTCGCACCCATCGCAGAGAATGACATGCTGCAAAAGCCGACCACGGGCATCGAGGTGGACTTCGATGACTGGTCTATCCTGGCGGTAGAGGCGGTGGTTATCGGCAAGGTCACACAAACGGGCGCAAATGCTTACAGCGTGCAATTTCAGTTATTCGATGTCTTCAAGCGCGAGCAACTGGTCGGCTACCGGATGCCGGCAAGCCGCGGCACCATGCGGCGGGTTGCGCATCGTGCAGCCGATATGATCTACGAAAAACTTACCGGCATTCCGGGTGTATTCGGCACCAAGGTCGCCTACGTTACGGCACAAGGCCGGGATGACGATCGTCTGTTTACGCTGGTGGTCGCCGATGCAGATGGCGAAAACGAAATCACGATCATGGAGTCCACGGATCCGATCATGTCGCCGGCCTGGTCGCCAGACAGCCGCCGGCTTGCCTACGTGTCATTCGAGAACAACATCTCGACAATCTATGTGCAGACCCTGCGCACCGGTAATCGGATCAAGGTATCCAGCCGTGCCGGCATTAACGGGGCCCCGGCGTTTTCGCCCGATGGCCGGAAACTGGTGCTCACCCTTGGCGGGATCGACGGCAATCTCGATATCAATATACTGGACCTCGCGACCCGGAAAGTTACCCGGCTGACGACGAATCGGGCGATTGATACCGAGGGGACCTGGGCGCCCGATGGCCGTGCTATCTATTTCACCTCGGATCGCAGTGGTGGCCCCCAGGTCTACAGAGTCGGTGTGAATGGCGATTCACCTGAGCGCATAACCTTCGAAGGCAGTTATAATGCGCGGCCACGACTTTCCCCGGATGGCAGCCGACTGGCACTGGTGCATCTGGACCGGGGAAATTACCGAATTGCGGTGCTTGACCTCGA
>JADFGH010000128.1 GCA_022567775.1 Pseudomonadota bacterium
TTGACGAACGGGGAATCACATTGCCGTGAGTGCCGAAACCGAAGAACTATACAGCCTGCTGGTCCCATTATCAGACGATCGATTGATTCTGCCACGCGCCTGTGTTGCGGAAGTTGTGCGATACACGGAGCCAGAACAGCAACCGGGCAGCAAGAACTGGATGCTGGGCACGATCAACTGGAATGGCCGCAAACTTCCGGTCGTTGCTTTCGAGGGGACTATTGGAAAAGACATTCCGGTGCCGACAGGCCGAACCCGTGTCGTCGTATTCTATTCAAGCACCGGAAAAATCAAGACGGGTCATTTCGGTGTGCTGACCCAGGGATTCCCGCAGCTCGTGCGGATTAATCGTGACGTTCTCAATCTCGACTCCACGGAGGGCTGGCCCGAAGACGCGCCCGTCCTGTGCCGCGTCAAAATGATCAACGAGTACCCGCTGGTGCCGGATCTTGAGGCGCTCGAGGGCATGATCATCGAGGAATCCATGCAAGCCTGATTGCTGCGTTGCAACCTGTTGCAAACGCATAATCGCTGAAGTATTGTTGCCCGTGATATCGACAGGTGAATTTCAGGTGTTTCACACCGGAATTTAAACGGGAAGACGGTGCGCCTTTTAAAGAGGCAATCCCGTCGCTGCCCCCGCAACGGTAAATGAGTCGGTCAATCATCAAGGGTGCCTGGAGGCATCCTGCAGCCACTGCGCAAAACTGTGTGGGAAGGCGATTGGCAAAGACGTCTCGGCGTCACTCATGAGCCCGGAGACCGGCCTCTCGATTGGTCCACAGTTTGATCGCGGCGGGCGATTTCGTGGAGATTCTTGAATCTCCCACTCTCCCCCGGATTGACTCGAATCGCGTGGCGCGGGGAGCCGGGCGGGAGAATCATCATGGCATATCGTCCTTTATTCGTTTACCTGGTGAACGCAATAGTTTGCTGCGCGCCGGCTTTTGGCCAAACGAACGCTGCCTCGACAGCAGAGATCGACAACATCATTGTTTCGGCGTCACGGTCGCCGATTGCGCAGGCAAACACAGGCAGTTCCGTGACGGTCATCACGCGGGAACAAATTGAGCTGCGGCAGGCGCGATATGTGACTGACTTGTTGCGATCTGTTCCCGGTTTCGCAGTCAGTCACGTCGGCACGACAGGATCACAGACACAGGTTCGGGTCAGAGGCTCGGAGGCCAATCACGTATTGGTGCTGATCGACGGCGTAAGGGCAAATGACCCTGCCAGTGGCGATGAATTCCGCTGGGAGCTGCTTGGTACCAGCAACATCGAGCGTATCGAGATAGTTCGTGGGCCACAAAGCTCTCTGTGGGGCAGCGATGCTGTTTCCGCAGTAGTGCATATCATCACACAGTCTGGCGGCGATCGGCCGGGCATCAACGCGTATGCAGAAGGTGGATCGTTTAACACGATCAACGGCGGTCTGCATGGCGGGACCGGTGGCGATACCTGGTCGCTGGCATTCGGCCTGGAACGCCTGGATACGTCCGGTACCAATATTTCCCGTAATGGTAGTGAAGACGACGAATCTGACCTGACTACTGCGTCGTTGTCGGCGCAGCTTCAACCGTCCGCTAACCTGACGCTGAAACTCGGATTTCGCGCCGTCGATGCCTACTCACAATTCGATCCCGTTGATTTCATTGCAAGCGGTCTGCCCGAGGATGGCGACGCCGCGACAGACGCGGAACGATCTTACTGGAACGCCGGCGCTACTTTGAGCACGTTCGACGGTCGCATATTGCATCGTATCGATGCCAGGTACCTGGAGTCAGACAACAGGAATCTGATTGATGGCTCCCCGAATTCGTCAACTGCATCCGACCGCAAGACGTTAACCTATCAAGCCGATATTCAGCTCGGTGAAAACCTGCTGTCTCTGGCGATAGAGAACGAGCGCACACGTTTTGAACAGCGGGGTGCAATTGGCTTCGGCGATCCTAACCAGGATCAAAAAATGCGTGTCAACAGTGTGATTGCAGATTTTCAGGGCAAGTCGATTGACCGCCTGACATGGCTGTTGAGCGCGAGATATGACAACTACAGTGACTTCGACAACGCCGTGTCAGGCCGCCTTTCGCTGGCCTACCGCTTGAGCGAGAGGACCCTCCTGCGCGCGAATCTTGGTACCGGGCTAAAAGTGCCAACCTTTACCGAGCGATTCGGTTTCTTCCCGGGCCAGTTCATCGGCAATCCGCATCTGAAGCCCGAGAAATCAATATCATATGATGTTGGCATAGACCGAATGCTCCTGCATGACGCTATCGAGTTACAGCTGACGGTGTATTACCAGGAACTTGAAGACGAGATCAACGGATTTTTCTTCGATCCGGGCGCTTTTCTTTTTACCGCAGTGAATGTCGAGGGCATCAGTATCCGCAAGGGTCTCGAAATGTCGGCAACACTCAACCTGACGCAGAATCTGAGCTTTGGCGGGTCATACACGTATACCGATTCAACAGAGAGAGATGGACTGGGTGGCGACGTCCGGGAGTTGCGCCGACCCCGTCACAGCGGGAGCTTGAATGCCAGTTACCTGTTTCTGGATGAGCGAGCAAATCTCACCGTTGTGGCGGACTACAATGGTACGAGTACGGATATTTTCTTCCCGCCCTTTCCTGCGCCATCGGAAATTGTGTCACTCGAAAATTACTGGTTACTGGACCTCACAGCAAGCTATTACATCAATCATAATACGAACATATTCGTACGCGCCAACAACCTGCTTGATGAAGACTATGAACAGGTGCTCGGGTACCGGACGCCCGGCCGCTCCGCCTATGCGGGGGTTCGCGTGAGTTTCGGAAAATAACGGAGCACACTTTGAGTGATACAGTACCCCTGAACTACACCGTCAGCCCCGGAGTCGGGCTGATTCGGCCGGGGACGCAATGCCCGTCTCCGAATCAGGATGACCGGCCGGCCGGCATGGGACCTGACCTCATCATTATTCACGGCATCAGCTTGCCTCCCGGAAATTTCGGCGGCCCACACGTACAGGAGCTCTTCACGAACTGCCTGGACTGGGACGCACATCCCTACTTCACGGAAATGCGCGACCTCAAAGTGTCAGCGCATCTGCTGATTTGCCGCGATGGCGATTTAATTCAATTTGTTCCATTCGGCCGGCGCGCCTGGCACGCTGGAGAGTCCTGTTTTCGCGGGCGCTCCTGCTGTAACGATTTTGCCATTGGGATCGAACTCGAGGGCGAAGACGAGACGCCCTACACCGATGAGCAATACAGGCATCTCATTGCCGTGGTAAGTGCGATTTGCGAGTGTTATCCGAACATTACCGCGAGGCACATTGCAGGGCATTGTGACGTGTCGCCCGGCAGAAAATCGGACCCGGGCCCTGCTTTCGACTGGTTGCGATTGTATGATGGGCTCAACCCGCAAATTGGCGAGGAACGATGACTTTACTTGCTCTGTTAATTGGTCTGGTGGTCGAACGGCTGGCGACGCAGCTGTTTCATCTGCGGCGGTTGCGTTGGCTGGATCGGCTTATCGACCTGGGATTCCACCAGATCGAGCGCTTCGCGAACTGGCCGTCGCTGATCCCTGTCATACTGCTGGCGCTGGTCTTGATACTGCCGGTGTTTCTGGTCCTGTTCAGTTTGCGCGACGCACTATACGGAGTTGCAAATCTGGTTCTTGCCATTTTTGTGCTGTTTTTCTCTCTCGGCCCCAAAGACATTGGTGAGGATGTTGACGAGTACTGTCGGGCTATTGAGGCAGACGACGAGGAACGAATTCTCCATACATCGAAAGCACTGATAGAAACAGACATACTCACTGACCCGCTCAAGAGAATTCAGAAAGTAGAAGAGTCAGTTTGTATTCAGGCGAATAACAGGCTGTTCGCAGTCATTTTCTGGTTTGTGCTTTTCGGTCCGTACGGCCCGTTGGGCGCATGGGGCTATCGGGTGACAGACCTCATCCGGCGCCGTGCTGTATTCAATTCGTCACGTGACGACGCCGACTCCAATGCTGCTGTTTTACAGGCTGCGGAAATGCTGCATGGCTGGCTGGCATGGGTCCCGGCAAGGTTGACAGCGATCGGCTATGCGATGGCTGGCAGTTTTGAAGGTGCGCTCAGTGCCTGGCGAACACCTGGGGAGAGCAAGGCCATGCCATCGCACGAGCAGAGCGATACGCTGCTGGCCCGCGTCGGTATCGGGGCGATGTCGCTACAGGATATCGAGGGAGAGAGCATCTCCGATCGCGGCGTGCGAGGGGCGAGGGCAGCCAACGGCCTGGTATTTCGACTGTTGTTCATCTGGGCGGCGGTCATTGCGGCGATGACGCTCTATGGCTGGTCCGTGTGACACGCTATCGATATTTGTTTCTCATACTTGTTGGTCTGTCTGCATGCAGGGTGTTCGCGGATACGGGTAGTGAACCGGGTTACCGCATCATTGCGTTATCACCGCATCTCGCCGAACTCGTATTCGCGGTTGGCGCGGGTGATCGTCTCATTGGCGTAAGCGCCTACACCGACTTTCCCGAGGCTGCGGCCAAACTGCCCGTCGTCGGCGACGCATTCATGCTCGATCTTGAGCGCCTCATTGTGTTGCAGCCGGACCTGCTACTCGCCTGGCAAAGCGGTATGCCCGCGCATGTGCTCGACGAGTTGAGATCGCATGGCTACCGGATTGAGGTAATCAGGACCATGAGTCTGACCGATATTCCGGTGGCACTACGGCGAATCGGCGAACTTACCGGGCACAGCACGACGGCGAACATGGAGGCCGACAGATTCGTGGCGGGACTGGACTCGCTGGCGGGACTCGCGTCGGACGCTGCGCCGATCAGGGTTTTCTACCAGGTTTCAATCCGGCCGCTGTATACGATCAACGGCGAGCACTATGTCAGTCAGTTGATCGAAATTTGCGGCGGCAGGAACATTTTCGCCGATCTCGGCAAACTGGCGCCTTTGATCGGAGTCGAGGCCGTGCTTGAGCGTGATCCGGAGGTCATGCTGGCTGCCGATGATGCCGGTCCGGATGCGTTCAGCGAGTGGCAGCGTTGGCCGGGTATTACGGCCGTTCGTTACGGAAATCAATTCTTGATGCCGGCGGCGGAGATCGGGCGGGCAACACCGAGGTTGCTCGAGGCAGGTGCGGCCATTTGCAGCGCGCTCGAGGAGAGCCGCAGGAACCGGGATGATTTCAGTGATTAGCAGCCCGTTGGCGCTGCGCCACGCCATACCCGGCGATTGGCGTGCCGTTCAGGATTTGCTGGATTAACCGTGGGAGCGGCTTTAGCCGCGAACCGTGCCGAAATTGATCGCGGCAAGATGCCGCTCCTACGCATCAGATCGATCGCGGTTCCAGAGCACCTCCTGCCCGGTCTCGACGCGAGACAGTACGCGCGCAATAACGAACAATAAATCCGACAGTCGATTCAGATACTTGAGCGCCTCGCCCCTGAGGTCTTCGTGTTTTCCAAGGCTGCTTACTCGCCTTTCCGCCCGTCTTACGATAGTTCTTGCAAGATGGCAGGCGGCAGCCGCCTGACCGCCACCTGGCAAAATGAATTCCTTCAGTGGTGGCAAATCTTCGTTGAAACCGTCAAGGTCCTGCTCCAGCCTTGTGATGTACGCGGCCTGCACAGCCTGGTGCCCGGGTATGCACAGCTCGCCACCGAGTTCGAAAAGATCGTGCTGGACGTCCGTGAGACAGCGGCGAACAGCATCGGGCACAGCAGCAAAACCGAGTACGACGCCGATGGCGCTATTTGCCTCGTCAACGGCGCCGTAGGCCTCCACGCGCGGACAGTCCTTGTCGACACGGCTGCCGTCACCGAGGCCGGTTGTGCCATCGTCACCGGTTTTCGTGTAAATCTTGCTCAGGCGATGACCCATGAATCTCCGTTGCCATTCGTTCAGGGTTCACCTGAAGAGCGGCAAACCATAGGAGCCGTCATCGGGACTGTCAAGTCGATCACTTGTTTCTGAAATCATCACCAGCCATAGTTGCGGCTCGTCTGAATGCAGCAGTTTTCAACATGGTTGACCCCGGCAAAAAATCGGCAGAACTGAAGATCGCACTGGAAGCCGCGGCCGCTGCGGCAGAAATCAGTCGCGGTTACTACCGTGGCAATGTCTCCGTGACGACCAAGGAGGACATGACACCGGTAACGCAGGCTGATCTCGAATGCGAACAGGCGATTCGCAAAATTATTCTTGGTGCGTTTCCGGATCATGGTTTCTACGGCGAGGAAACCGGGAAGACACAGGAGGGTGCGGAGAAGCTGTGGCTGGTTGATCCCATTGACGGGACCAAGGCTTTCGTACGCCACTATCCGTTTTTTTCCACGCAGATCGCCCTGATGCGCGACGGTGAGCTGGTACTTGGTGTGTCATGCGGCACGATGTTTGAGGAACTGGCCTGGGCGGAACGCGGCTGCGGCGCATGGCTGGACGGAGAACGGCTCCGCGTCAGCGAAATCGATGACCCGGAACGCGCCGCAATATCCACCGGCAATCTCAAGTCGCTAGCTATGAGCGATGGCTGGCCGCGTCTCGGCG
>JADFGH010000129.1 GCA_022567775.1 Pseudomonadota bacterium
AAAATAGACGCAAAAACATCCAGGGCAAAAATTGAAGCGCCTAGGGGAACTCCCTTGATAAAATTCATGAATCAGATAACCCCATCTGGCAGGGGTGAAAAATATAAGCAAGACATTCAGGAAGAGTACGATAGAGCCATGAAGATCGCCGATGCCCAGCTCATGCGGCTCAGCGGCGAGCGTATGCAAATGGTCGCCGACATGCATCAGAATCAGATCGAAGAAGAAGGCGAGATCATCCGGGATATCATAACTCAGAAGAACCAGATGGTTGATAGTGTCATCAGTATGATGAACCAGTCCTTCGTGACCTCACAAAAGATCTTGGCTTCGGGTTTCACCCGCTAGTCGGACCGCGCTTGAACGGCGTGTAACCGCGCAACAACTCGATATCATGCGCGACCGCAGCGGCCTCGCGCGGTAAAAACTGCCGTATGGCGCGCGCCAGATCTGGATGGCGTACCCAATGAGCGCTGTGGCAGGTTGCCGGTAACAGTCCGCGTTTGATTTTGTGCTCGCCCTGGGTTCCGGGCTGGAAAATCTTTTTTCCGTTTGCGATGCAAAAATCGATGCCCTGGTAGTAGCAGGTTTCGAAATGCAATGCGTTGTAGTGTGAATCGCTGCCCCAGTAGCGGCCGTAAAGAACATCATCGCTTACATAGAAAATAGCCGCCGCCGTTGGCCGACGGTTCTGTTCGGCCAGTACAACCAGGATATTGTCAGGCATCCGCTGTGAGACCTCGACGAAAAAATCGAAGCTGAAGTAGGGCATCGAACCACGCCTCAGAAATGTCAGGCTGATCAGCTGGTATACATCAGCCCAGATGGCAGTATCCATTTCGCGGCCTGTTAACCAGCGGAACCGAATACCCGCTTCTGCAACATGCCGCCGGTCGCGCCGGGCTTTTTTTCGCTTCTTGGAACTGAATGTTGCGAGGAATTCGTCGAAAGAGCGATAGTCGTGGTTGTGCCAGTGAAACTGACAGTCTTTCCGAATTTTCAGTCCTGCCTCTTCAAGAATCCCGAGTTCGTCTTCACGCGGGAACAGCACATGCAGCGATGAGTGGTCGCATTTATCTGCATAATTGAGCGCAGCCTGCAGCAGCACGGGTTTCAGTTCCTGATCCGAAACGAACAAGCGCCGGCTCGGCGCCGGTGTAAATGGTACCGTCGAAACCAGTTTGGGGTAGTAATCGAGACCAGCCTGCCGGTAGGCCTGCGCCCAGCTCCAGTCAAAGACGAATTCCCCCCAGGAATGCGTTTTCTCATAAAGTGGCATTGCGCCGACCAGTTTGTTGTTGTCGTCAAACAGGCCGATGTGCCGCGGCGACCATCCGCTGTCCGCAGACACACAGCCGGTTTTTTCGGAGGCCAGGAGAAATTCGTGACGCAGGAACGGGTAGCTGTCACCGACCAGCGCATTCCAGTCGCGCGCGCCAAACTCCGCAATGCCATCTGAAACTACGGTGCGCACAGGATCAATCGCTGTCTGCCTGCTTGCTCAGAAACCCTGTTTTTCAACAGACTGTCAGGCGGCAGCGGTGCTGGCAGTTTTAGGGGTCTCCTGGGCGTCAAGAAACTTCTCCGCGTCCAGCGCAGCCATGCATCCTGCGCCAGCCGATGTGATTGCCTGCCGGTATACCTGGTCTGCAACGTCTCCCGCGGCAAATACGCCGGGCGTACTGGCTGCGGTTGCATCGCCGGCCAGCCCGGCCTTTACGGTGATGTAGCCGTTCTTCATTTCGAGCTGGGCGTCGAACAGTTCGGTGTTCGGGCTGTGCCCGATCGCGATAAAAATGCCGGACAGCGCAAGGTCCGTCGTTTTGGAGTCGTCCTTGGTGCTTCGCACCCGCAATCCGGTGACTCCCGAGTCGTCTCCCAGCACCTCATCGACGATATGATCCCAGAGGATGTCGATCTTTCCCTCCTCACCTTTCCGAAACAGCTGATCCTGCAGTATTTTTTCGGCGCGCAGCTCGTCACGGCGATGGACCAGCGTTACTTTCGACGCGATGTTGCTGAGATAGAGCGCTTCCTCGACTGCCGTGTTGCCGCCACCTATTACTGCGACTTCTTTATCGCGGTAAAAGAAACCGTCACATGTCGCACATGCAGAAACGCCGCGACCTTTATACGCATCCTCGGATGGCAGGCCGAGATACATTGCTGTGGCGCCAGTGGCAATGATCAGGGCATCAGTGGTGTAGGTCCCGTAATCGCCCTCGAGCACGAAGGGGCGCGATGCGATATCCGCTTTGTTGATGTGATCGTTGATTATTTCAACATCGTATCGCTGAACATGCCTCAGCATGCGTTCCATCAGCTCGGGCCCCTGAAGTCCCTCGACATCGCCAGGCCAGTTATCGACGTCGGTGGTCGTCATCAACTGGCCACCCTGCTCGATGCCTGTAATGATTACCGGATTCAGATTCGCTCTCGCGGCATAAACGGCAGCAGCGTAGCCTGCCGGTCCGGAGCCCAGGATCAGAACGCGGCAATGTTTCGTATTGCTCATGTATAATTTGCCTTGAAGATATTCGCTTGACCGGCTGAAAACCAATCTACCCAGGATTCCAGTAATGCGTCCCCGACAGTCGTATTCAAGGTCCGGGCAGGTGCCGCCTGTGGATATCCATGGACAAGTGTAGGGAAAACATATTCTGCGGGCAAAGGTGTCGCGAGCAGGGTGACTACGACAGATCGAGTGCAGCAAGGCAGCGGCCGGAAGGCTCAAAAATGATGACAAATGACATAAAAAGGTGTATTAGATTCAGCGTCTTAGATCAATATCGTTTAATATTACTTTAATATGGCCAGATCGCAGCATCCATCCAGGCGTGCCATCAGGCAAGCCTCAAATCTCTCCGAGCAGCTCTTAAGGACGTTGCGTGAAAGCGCGCTATGGGTTTTTGGCGCCCTGACTTTTGTCCTCTGGCTCGCGCTCTTCAGCTACGATGCGAGCGATCCGGGATTCACGCAGGCGAGCGGTAACGGGGAAATAAATAATGCGGTAGGCCGGGTTGGTGCCCTGGTCGCCGATCTCCTGTTCAATCTTTTCGGCCGGCCGGCCTATCTGTTCACGGTCATGGTTTTTTACTTCGGCTGGATGATCTTCCGCGAACAAAAGACACGGCAGGTGCTGACAAGAGCTGATTACAGTTTCCGGGTTGGCGGATTTCTGGCCACGCTCGTGACGAGCTGTGCTTTAGCCAGCCTTCATTTCTCGCCGGTGGGATTTCGGGAAACTGCCGGCGGCATCGTCGGACAAGTCGTCGGCGGCAGTCTCGAATCCCTGCTGAAGTTACTGAGCGCCAGCGTGCTGCTGTTTTTCGTCTGGATAGCTTCGGTTTCGGTATTCCTCGGCATTTCCTGGTTGACGATCATGGACCGGATTGGCCGCTGGTGTCTTGTCGGCTGGGAATACAGCAAAGCCAGGATCAGTGAATTTCGGGACCGGGCGGAAGGCAGGCGGCAGCAGGCGGCCCGGCAGAACGTTTTCGAAGCGGAGAAAAGGCGCACTGCCGGTCGTACGCCACCACGCATAGATCCGGTCATGGCACCGCTGGAAACCAGTGCACGTGCGGAGAGAGAGCGCCAGGTACCGTTGTTCGATCCGCCATCGGCCGGCGAATTGCCGCCGTTGTCGTTGCTCGATGACCCGCCGGAGCAAAAAAAGGGGTACTCCGAAGAGTCGCTCGAGGCGATGTCGCGGCTGGTCGAGCTCAAGCTCAAGGACTTCGGTATCGATGTCGAGGTCGTCAAGGTGTCCCCGGGCCCGATCATTACAAGGTTCGAGCTCGATCCGGCGCCGGGCGTGAAAGTCAGCCAGATATCGAATCTCGCCAAGGATCTTGCGCGCGCGTTGTCCGTCGTCAGCGTTCGCGTGGTCGAGGTTATCCCGGGTAAATCCTACGTCGGACTGGAGATTCCAAACGAAAATCGTGAGCTCGTCACGCTCGGCGAAATATTGAAAAGCCGCGCCTATGACGAGCTTGCCTCGCCATTGACGCTGGCGCTTGGCAAGGACATTAGCGGCAATTCCGTCGTCGCAGATTTGTCGCGCATGCCGCATTTGCTGATTGCGGGCACCACCGGGTCCGGCAAGTCTGTCGCCATCAATGCCATGGTCTTGAGTTTGCTTTACAAAGCGAAGCCGGAGCACGTCCGGCTGATCATGGTCGATCCCAAAATGCTGGAATTATCGGTCTACGAAGGTATACCGCACTTGCTCACGCCGGTCGTCACCGACATGAAGGAAGCGGCCAATGCGCTGCGCTGGTGCGTGGGCGAAATGGACCGCCGCTACCGGCTGATGGCATCTCTGGGCGTCAGAAACATCGGTGGCTACAATCGCAAGGTACTCGAAGCGATCGAGGCCGGCCGGCCGATTCCGGACCCGACGTTTACAGCACCGGAGTTCGAGGATCCGGACCGCCCGGTTGAACATCCGACGCTGGTGCCGTTGCCGTTCATCGTTGTCATCATCGACGAGTTTGCCGACATGATGATGATTGTCGGCAAGGCAGTCGAACAACTGATCGCCAGGCTGGCGCAGAAGGCAAGGGCATCCGGCATTCACATGTTGCTGGCGACACAGCGCCCGTCCGTGGACGTAATTACCGGTCTGATCAAGGCCAATATTCCTACCCGAATCGCGTTCCAGGTATCTGCAAAAGTCGATTCGCGGACCATTCTCGATCAGATGGGTGCGGAGAATCTGCTCGGTCATGGCGACATGCTCTACCTCCCACCGGGCACGTCGGTGCCGACTCGTGTACACGGGGCGTTTGTTGCCGATCGCGAAGTACATGCGGTGGTGCGATACCTGAAGCAATCCGGGGCGCCGCGTTACATTGATGAAATTTTGCAGGCGCCCGTGAGTCCAACTCCGGGACTGATCGGTTTGGAGGTAATGCCGGGAGACTCGGTCGATGCGGAGCAGGATCCACTTTATGACCAGGCGGTGCAGATCGTAATCGAGACTCGCAAAGCTTCCATCTCCGGTGTGCAACGACGCCTGAAAATTGGTTACAACCGGGCTGCGCGCATGGTTGAGTCGATGGAGCAGGCGGGTCTTGTCGGGCCGTTGCAATCGAACGGATCGCGCGAGATTTTTCTGCCCGCCACCAGCAAGGAATGAACGAATCGTGACACTGAGTGCCGCCAGAAAAAACCTGTTTCTCGGAATCTTGCTGATTCTCGGTATTGTCCGGGCATCTTCTGCGCAAGGGGAATCTGACGGTCAGCGATTGATCGATGATTTCATCAACAACGTGCAAACGATGTCCGGCAGGTTCGAACAGCAACTTGTTGATGCCGATGACATCGTAATTGACAAGTCGAGTGGCACTATCGAGATTCAGAAACCCGGCCGATTCCGCTGGACCTACCTGGAGCCTTATGAACAAATTCTCGTCGCAGATGGCCTCAATATCTGGAGCTACGACGTCGATCTCGAGCAGGTTACCGTCAAAGCACAGGCAAAGGTGCTGGCGAGCACGCCGGCATTGTTACTCGGCGGTGCGCAGGATGTGCTCGACGACTTCGAATACATCGGCAGTTTTGCGGAGCGCGATATCGTCTGGGTCCGGCTGAGACCGAAGACGACCGACAACGGATTTACCAAAGTCGAGCTCGGGTTTAAAGAAGGCAAACTTAGCCGCATGATTTTTGGCGACAATCTTGGGCAAACAACACTGATTGCGCTTTTCGATCTTTCCCTGAACGAAAGCATCGATGCGCAGCGCTTCAGTTTCACGCCACCCGATGGTGTGGATGTGGTTGGCCAGCCACTGAGTCCCGCTCCCGCGGATCTCTGAATGCTGTCTCTGCGTTACGCCAGGCGCTGGCAAATCGCTGGAATATTCTTGCTGGTGATGGTTCTGGCGGCGGCACTGGTACCGGCCGACTGGTTCTGGCCGGCAGGCCCGGACTCACGGTTTTTTCTCTCTGACAAATGGTTGCACGGCATCACCTTCGCCGCGCTGGCGCTTTGGTTCTCGGGCCAGTACGCTCGCCGTTCCTATTGGCGCCTCATGACGGGGCTGGTTGCCTTCGGGTTGCTCATCGAAGTGACGCAACGCATGGTGTCGTACCGCACCGCGGACTGGATGGATTTGCTGGCCGATTTGCTCGGTGTGGCAGTTGGCATGGCCATCGCGCTGGCCGGCGCGGGCGGATGGTGTCTGCGGTTCGAAGAATGGCTGAATAATCGTATTGGCTGATCTTTTCGCACAAGATGTCGACAGGCAGGATCGGGACGACGCACTGAATCGCCCGCTGGCGGATCGCATGCGCCCGGATTCGCTGGATTGCTTTTTCGGTCAGGAGCATCTGCTCGCGGAAGGGAAACCGTTGCGCCGGGCGATAGAGCAGGGCCGAACCCATTCCATGATTTTCTGGGGACCGCCGGGCACAGGCAAGACCACGCTAGCGCGGATGATTGCAGCGACCACCGATTCACAATTCATAGGCTTTTCCGCGGTAATGGCGGGCGTTAAAGATATTCGTGCACGGGTT
>JADFGH010000130.1 GCA_022567775.1 Pseudomonadota bacterium
CGGAGTACTTGACGAACGCTCGCGCCCTGCCGTCGATACGACTATGCAGACCCATCGTGAGCCCAAAGCCCGTGTTGTTCACCGCGTCGATGATTTCCTCCAGCTTATCACCACTGTAACGAACGACATGCAACACCGGACCGAAGATTTCCCGTTCAAGCTGGCCAACATTGTCGATCTCGATCGCTGTTGGTGCAACAAACGTTCCTTTTGCCGTCGCCTCTGGCAAGTTGCATTGCTGAATCATTTTTCCTTTTTTGGAAGTCGTTTTGATGTACTCCATCAGCATCGCTTGCGACTCCCGGTCGATCACCGGCCCGACATCGGTGCTCAGGTTCGCCGGGTCTCCAATCATCAGTTCGTTCATGTGACCGCTCAGTAATTCGATCACCCGTGGCGCAATATCCGACTGCAGGCACAACACGCGCAACGCCGAACAGCGCTGGCCGGCGCTGTTGAAAGCGGAAGTCACGCTGTCGAGCACTACCTGCTCCGGTAACGCCGAGCTATCCACAAACATCGCATTCTGCCCGCCGGTTTCGGCAATGAGTACACCGATTGGGCCATCGCGTGATGCCAGCGTCTGGTTGATCAGGCGCGCTGTTTCTGTCGAACCGGTGAAAGCGACGCCTGCCACCCGCTTGTCAGCTGCTGCATACCCGCCAATCTCCACACCATCTCCCGGCAGGAAGTGCAGAACCTCGGGTGGAACGCCGGCCTTGAGGAACAGTTCCACGGCCCGGTGCGCAACAATGGGCGTCTGTTCCGCTGGCTTTGCGAGGACCGTGTTGCCCGCCGCCAATGCAGCAGTGATTTGCCCGGTGAAGATCGCCAGCGGGAAATTCCACGGGCTGATGCAAAGGAAAACGCCACGACCGCGCATCCCGAGTGTGTTTCGCTCCCCTGTGGGACCTGGCAGGAGCTCGGGCTCGCCGAACGATACTTTAGCCTGAGCGGAGTAATACCTAATAAAATCAACGGCTTCTCGTAACTCTGATAGGGCGTCCGGAATGGTTTTGCCCGCCTCGGCAACGCACAAGGCCATGAGCTCAGGGCCATGCTCCTCAAACAGGTCCGCCACTTTCTCGAGAATCTCCGAGCGCTCTTCTGCGGGCATGCGATCCCAATCGGGCTGCGCTCCTGTTGCCAATTGGAGTGCACGATCGACAGCCGCCTGGTCAGCAAGACTGCAGACACCGACCACCTCGCTTAAATCGGCCGGATTGACCGAAGGTTCCAGCGGGCCTTTGAGCGTCTTGCCGCCAACGACCGGCGCTGCATGTCGCTGTAGCCCGGTATGGCCCTGCATGGCCTCCAGCAAATCGTGGCTGACCGCTCTGTCGGCGATATTGTATCCGCGAGAGTTGCTGCGTGCAGGCAAAAAGATGTCTGCCGGTGACGGGATCGCAGTGTGCGGGCTCGCGTTGTTTGCCCGCGTCACTTCTATCGGATCTGCAACAATATCCTTGACATCAATACTATTGTCCAGAATTCGATTGACGAAAGACGTATTGGCGCCATTCTCCAGTAAGCGCCGTACGAGATACGGCAACAGGTCTTCGTGGCTGCCGACCGGCGCGTAGACACGGCACGGTTTTCGAAACTTGTCCGGGTCCACGAATTCGCCATAGAGCTCTTCGCCCATGCCATGCAGCCGTTGAAATTCGTAGTCGCGCCGGGCGCCGGCGAAGTGCATGACACTCGCAAGCGTATGTGCATTGTGAGTCGCGAATTGTCCGTATAAATTGTCGCCGGCGCTCAGAATCAAGCGCGCGCAGGCCAGGTACGAAACATCCGTGTGGCACTTGCGCGTAAAAACCGGATAACTCTGAAGACCCCGCTCCTGCCCAAGCTTTATTTCTGTATCCCAATAAGCTCCTTTAACAAGGCGCACCGGAATTCGACGCCCCACGTCCCGGGAAATTTCCCGGAGATACCGAATGACATCGGCGGCCCTGCGTTGATACGCCTGTACGGCAAGCCCGAGACCGTCAAAGCCATCCAGCGATTTATTCCGATAGACCCGCTGAAAAATGTCCAGCGAGATCTCCAGCCGATCCGCCTCTTCGGCGTCGATAGTAATGCCAATGCCGAGTCCGGCCGCCTGCTCCGCCAGCTCAAGAACCTTCGGTACGAGTTGGCGCATGACGCGATCATGCTGCGCATATTCGTAACGGGGATGCAGCGCAGACAGTTTTACCGAGATGCTGGGCGCTGAAAATATGTCAGCCGGCGAATCCACGCTCTCGCCAATGCTGTCTATCGCCGCAGCATAAGACTCAAAGTATCGAGCAGCGTCATCGACCGTTAGCGCTGCCTCGCCCAGCATGTCAAAGGAATAACGGAATTTCCGATTATTTTTTTTCCGCGCGCGAATCAGCGCCTCCGCGATCGATCGGCCCATGACAAACTGGAAACCCATAATACGCATCGCCTGGCGCATTGCTGCACGGACAACCGGCTCCCCGGTGCGGCTGGCCAGCTTGCCGAGATACCTGGCGGGATTGCTCTTTGCTGCTTCATCCAGTTGTAATAGCTGCCCCGTCAACATCAGCCCCCAGGTCGATGCGTTGACAAAAAGCGAATCGCTTTTGCCAAGATGGTCTTCCCAGTTGGCTGAAGTGATCTTGTCCGCAATCAGCCGATCCGCAGTGTCGGCGTCAGGAATCCGCAATAGCGCCTCGGCAATGCACATCAGCAATATGCCTTCCTCGGAGGACAAATCATATTGCTGCAGGAATGCATCGATCCCGGATTCGTTGGCTGCGTGCTTGCGTACTGCCCGCACCAGGGTCGCAGCAGTCGCCTGAATCTTTTCGCGCGCCGGCCCGCCGACGTCCGCTTCTTCGGCCAGTTCAGTGACGAGTGCATGTTCGTCGGCAAGGTATCGCCGGCTGATGTTATCCAGCGGAGCCACCATGAACGCGCTTTGATCAACAAATCCCATTACGGTTTCCTAAACGTATCGCTTTAATCAGCGCGCCTGCCATGTTGCCGCAACCTACGCCGCGTATGTTTGTCGGGCCGGCCCCTCGTTCTCGGCATTTGCTGCCGATCCTGGCGAATTCCGTCGATTATCGCCTGACGTTCCTGTTGCGCTGCACCGTCCTCGATATAGCACAGCTTTACCTCACTCGCGGGTCCTCTTCTCGCCGGCAGCGGACCCGCTTCGAGCCGGAACGGCAATTGTCCCCGGACGAGTTCGATGACATCACCCTCCCTGATCTTGCTGCCCGGCTTCGCCCTTTCGCCATTGACCTTGACGTGCCCGCCTGTCACGGCAGCAGACGCCAGGCCGCGCGTTTTGTAAAAGCGGGTGAACCACAACCATCGGTCGATGCGCAATGATTCGTTAATCCTGTCATTCATTTGGCGGGTTTCAATGTAGAAGGTCCTGATATACTTTGCGGCCTTTCGAACCGGAGAGCAATCCCGTGCCCACAGATTTTTTGCAATCACTGGCCACTCAGACTGAGGCACTAAAGGCGGAGGGCCTGTATAAGAACGAACGCTTGATCACAGGTCCACAACAGGCAGCCATCGAGATTCGCAAAAATGGCGACGATAGCGGAACCGCGGAGGTACTGAACCTGTGCGCAAATAACTACCTCGGACTGGCGAATCACCCGGATATCGTAGCGGCCGCCCATAAGGCACTCGATGACTACGGTTACGGCATGGCTTCGGTGCGCTTCATCTGTGGAACGCAGACGATCCACAAGCAGCTCGAGGAGCGAATCAGCCGATTTCTGGGCACCGAAGATACCATTCTCTACCCATCCTGCTTCGATGCAAATGGCGGCCTGTTTGAGACGATTCTTGGCGACAAGGATGCTGTCATAAGCGATGCTCTGAATCACGCCAGCATTATTGACGGCATCCGCCTCTCCAAGGCGCAGCGTTTCCGTTATCAGAACGATGACATGGATGACCTCGAGACCAAACTGAATGACGCTGCCGACTGTCGGGCAAAGCTGATCGTAACCGATGGAGTCTTTTCGATGGACGGCACGATCGCGAATCTCAATGACATCTGCGATCTCGCCGACCGTTACGATGCGATGACGATGATCGATGACTGCCATGCCAGCGGTTTCCTTGGTGCAACGGGCCGCGGTACGCATGAGTATCGTGAAGTCATGGGCCGGATCGACATCATTACCGGTACGCTTGGCAAAGCATTGGGTGGCGCATCAGGCGGCTTCACTTCGGGACGCAAGGAAATCGTTGGCTGGCTCAGGCAGCGCTCGAGACCCTACCTGTTTTCCAATTCAGTGGCACCGGCAATTGTGGCCACATCGATCGCGGTACTGGATTTGCTCGAAAACGACGATAAACTTCGCGGCACACTGATGGACAATGCAATTTACTTTCGGGCAGGTTTGACGGAGCTCGGCTTTCAGTTAAAACCGGGCGAACACCCGATCATTCCGGTTATGCTCGGTGATGCGAAACTGGCATCAATGATGGCCGATCGCCTGCTTGACCATGGTATTTATGTTGTTGGATTTTCTTTCCCCGTCGTGGCGAAAGGTCAGGCGCGTATTCGCACACAGATGTCTGCGGGATTGACACGAGAACATCTCGACCACGCCATCAACGCATTCGGTGAGGTCGGACGCGATCTCGGCGTTCTACACTAGGGGCAACAGCAATGCGAGCATTGGTCAAAGCAAAACCCGAACGCGGCATCTGGCTCCAGGACGTCACCAGGCCGACGGTCGGGCACAACGATGTCCTGATCAGGGTCAGGCGAACGGCAATATGCGGCACCGATGTTCATATATACCAGTGGGACGACTGGGCGAGTCATACGATTCCGGTGCCCATGACTGTCGGACACGAATTCTATGGTGAGGTTGTCGAATGTGGCGTTGAAGTAAAAGGCTTCAAAGCTGGCGACAGGGTTTCCGCCGAAGGGCATATCACCTGCGGTGTATGCCGGAATTGCCGTGCGGGGCGACGCCATCTCTGCATGAATACGGTCGGCGTCGGAGTCAATCGTGCCGGCGCGTTTGCAGACTACCTCTCGGTACCTGCATTCAATGTGTTCAAATTGCCCGACGCGATCAGCGATGAGATGGCATCTATTCTCGATCCGCTTGGCAATGCCACGCATACGGCATTGTCATTCGACCTGGTCGGCGAAGATGTTTTGATTACCGGCGCAGGACCAATCGGCATCATGGCAGTGGCAATCGCCAGGTACACCGGCGCACGGCATGTCGTCATTACCGACATCAACGATTACCGGCTCGAGCTTGCACGCAAAATGGGTGCGTCGGTCGCACTCAATGTGACGGACGGCTCCCTGGACAAGACCATGTCCGATCTCGGCATGGAAGAAGGCTTCGACGTCGGCATGGAGATGTCGGGCAACGCCTCTGCATTCCGCGACATGCTGCGTACGATGCACCATGGTGGCAAAATCGCCCTCCTCGGTATCCCGGCGGAGGAGATAGCGATCGACTGGAACCAGGTGATATTCAAGGGCCTGGTAATAAAAGGCATCTACGGCCGCGAAATGTTCGAAACCTGGTACAAGATGTCGAGCATGCTGCAGAGCGGCCTCAATATAGAGCCAATCATCACGCACCGCTTTCCGCTCGAGGATTACGAACAGGCATTCCAGTTGATGGAGTCCGGTCAGTCCGGCAAGATTATTTTGAACTGGGATTAGGCTTTGATCTCCCGGTGGGCCGGGCTCCTACAGTAAAGAGCACGGTACGGACGGAGGAAAAAGGTCGGCGATTGATTGGCTTTGGATTTTGTGCTTCAGGCAAAAAACAAGCCGGGAGGAAACATCAACCGCCAGCCTTAACTGGTGGAATATCAGCAGCTGCTGCCCGTCGGCAACTGCTGCGCAGACTTACTCAGCCGCAATCTGCGCCGGTGAAGTATCCGGCGCGACATTGCTGACGAGACCCGTTTTCGCATCGACGTAGAGGATGCGCTGCTGGTTCATTACGGCGAGCCCATTGCTGACGTTGGCGTAAATGATCCAGGTGCCGGCATCGCGCGTAATGCTGCGGATCTTCGCACCCCCAGGGCCGAACCGGCTGCAAAAGCCCAACGAGCAGAGATGCACGCGGGCCAGTCGCCTGGCTGCATTGGCCGATACCTGCTCCTGCACTTCAAATTTCGCAATATCGTCTTCCTGCGGAGTATGTGCAAAGATCGCCGCCGCAGGCAGCAACACGAGCGCGACGCCGGCGAGCACGACAGCCGAGCGGTGTAGCAGCCCGGGCTCACTCATTTTGGTCTCACGATTGTCAATGTTCATGATCAGACTCCATTAGTTGCGGTGGAAATCACCGTGTCTATCCGACATGTGACGCAGCGTAGGCAGTAGGGCCTGAGGAGTCCTGTGAGTGGCCTGAGAAATATCCGAAATCTCACGGATATTTCTCTGAGAGATCGTGTCCGAGCCTTAATATAGGCATTTTCTGCCGAGTGCAGAACAGGGGACGTCCGAACAATTACCCACCGGGTAGCGGATG